>JBILVK010000066.1:0-15686 GCA_044370475.1 Bacteroidia bacterium | reverse complement strand
CACTTCCAAGCACAAGGCTAAGGATTTGGCGGAGGCATTGGATTACTATGGTTCGTATTTTCAAACCCGCGGCAATGCAGACGATGCAGTGGCTACGCTCTATTGTTTGGAGAAGCATTTGAGTGCTTGTTTGCCTTTGTTTTTTGAGGCGCTTACCGATTCTATTTTCCCTGAAAAGGAATTGGATATTCAGAAGAAAAACAGCATTCAGAAATTGTTAGTGAGCGAGAAAAAGAATGGCTATTTGTGCAAGAAGCATTACTACAAAAACATGTATGGTGCGGCACATCCTTATGCGGCCTTTAGCAGCAAGGAAGGCATTGAGGCCATTGGACAGGCGCAGCTGTTAGACTTCTACCAAAAGAACTATATCCACGGACTCAAGTACGCCATGATATCTGGGCGTTTTAAGGATAGTGCGGTTGAGCAAATTACGCGCGAAATGGAGGCCACTCCTTTTACCAAAAGTACTTTATCTGATCTGGAAATTGCAGGCGTACCAGCGGTAGGCAAACATTTTATCGAGAAGAATGATTCGGTGCAATCTGCTATTCGCATTGGCAAGTTGAGCATTGCCCGTTCGCATCCAGATTTTAGAAAACTGCAGTTTCTGAACTTAATTTTTGGTGGTTATTTTGGCTCGCGTTTGATGAAAAATATTCGTGAGGACAAAGGCTTAACCTACGGCATTTACTCGGTGCTTGAGCCCAATAAACTTGCCTCTTCGTGGTATATTGATTCGGATATCAATACCAAAAATAGGAGCAAGGGTTTAGAGGAAATCTACAAGGAAATGGCCAAGATTAGGGAAGAGGAAATTCCGGCCGAAGAGGTAGAAACTGCGCGCAATTATTACCTGGGCTCTTTCTTACGCAGCCTAGATGGCCCATTCTCTTTGGCCGATAGACTTAAGGTTATCATCGACAACAATCTGCCCAATAGCTATTACCCAGATTTTGTTTCGGTATTAAATTCTATCAATGGTCCAGAGTTGCAACAGCTCGCCCAGCAATACTTGTCGGAAGAAAATATCGTTGAAGTGGTAGTTGGTAAAAAGTGAAAAACGGCATACTCTTCATATGGCTCCTCTTAGCGTCGATTGGCGTGCAAGCACAAAAGGTGTTTTTTGTAAGGGTATGCAATGGCGGCAATAACAATAATTTGTCGTGGAGATTGGAAGCAGATACTTGCACAATATTTGGCACTTTAAAACTATTTGCCAAAGATGCAGATGCCTTGCCATTTTTTGCTTTGGATTCTGGCATTATTGCGGCAACCAAAAGTTACAGTCATGTAAACGCCAATGTGCCCAGCACCAAAGATTGGAGCTACTATTTGCAATACCAAATAATTTGCGGTTCCGACACTTTTACGGTACAAAGCAATACCCTCAAAATAGACGACCAAAAACCAGATTCTACCGTGCTCGATTCGGTGAGTGTAGACCCACTTACTAATACCGTTATGCTGGGCTGGACATCCAACAAGACCCCGGATTTTAGTGCTTACTATTTATACAATTATGATCGGGCTGATCCAAGACTTATTGAAAATTATAAAGACACTTTTTACATCGACCTCACGCCCATCAATCCAAAAGGAAAATCTTTGAGCTACGATATTACCAGCTCAGATAGCTGCGATAACAGAAAAGAGTATGGCAACTATCAGCACAAAACAATTCGCTTGGTGGCAAGCATCGACACCTGTGTAAACAGAATATCCTTATCATGGAATGCCTATGTAGGTTGGCCTGTTAGAACCTACGAACTCTATAGAAGAATCAATGCTGGGGCATTTGTTTTGGTAGATTCATTTCCTGGAACAACCCTCTCCTATTCTGAAATTGTAAATCAAATTAATGTGGGTATTGAATATTTTATTCGCGCCCGCAAACTTGGCTGGCCTATTTCATCATCTAGCTCAAACCTCACAAATAGTGTATTCACTGGATTCTCAATAAACCCTACCAACACACAAATCCTATATGTGAGCAACAATCTTAATGATCGAATTGAACTCAAAATTCAACGAAATCCAATCGCCCATTATTCAAAGGTTGACCTGTACAAAGAAACAGTAACAGGCATTGTGCTCTTCATATACGGATTTCCAAACTCACAAGATACCTATGTAGATTTTGTGGCACCAAACACGGCGGTCCATCGCTACTTCGTAGTTGGAAAAAACATGTGCGATATAGCTACCGATACAAGCAAGAGTTCATACAATATAGTCCTAAATCAAAACGACAATACGGCTAATGTTCTACTGAATTGGAACAGGTATTTCACGTGGAACAGCGGGGTAAAGGAATACATAATGCACAGAGCTTCAGGAAATACCGTTCAAGAGGCGACAAATTTCGTGGCAATCAAAACCCTCCCATCCGACACATTTACATTTGATCCAAAAGGGAGTCTTGCTGTTCAATGTTACTATGTAGAAGCACAAGAAAACCTAGGTGCAAACAAAAGTAAAAGCAATACTGTATGCTATGTTAAAACCGGAAACATCTACTACCCTAATGCGCTTGTACCAAATGGTACAAATACATTCTTCAACTTTACTGGAGAAGGATTAGATTTGAGTAAAAGCTCAATGCAGGTATATAATCGCTGGGGCCAGCTAGAATTCAATACAGAGAACTTAATAAGCGGCTGGCAAGGTAAAAACAATGCTGGTGAAGATGTGCCAGGAGACGTCTACTTCTTCACTGCACAACTATACCAAGGAAACGAATTGGTGCTAGTAAAAGGAAATGTGACGGTATTAAGGTAATCAAGAAAGGCTGTTTGAAGCATCTTCCAATAAGCGGGACATTTATGTGTTTCAATATTCAACCAGTTTGGAGAACAAGATGTAATGAAAAACCAAATGGATAAAGAGGTGTTTATTTACATACAAACAGGCAAGGATCTCAATTAATTGTGTGCATTGAGTGTTGGTTAAAGGGTTCTGAAATACATAAAAGCAGGTCACTAAACCCAAGCTCCATAATACACAATTCACAATCTAGTTAAGATAATTGTTGGATCTAAAGCAATTGAAAGGCTCATCTGGCATAATAGAAAAGTGGAATGAGATAGAGATGCAAGCCATGGAAAGAGGTAATGAAAGTTAGGAAGTGAAAATCTTAGAGTTCCTAGGGTTGTATAAGGAACTTAGGGGTTCTATGCTTAGAAAATATATGGGGTAAATAGCAAGAGGAATGGCGGGAAAAGGATTGTCCAAAACCAATATGAAACCCGCCGTTCATGTCATCAATGTTCCACGTGAAATATACAAGAATATTTGAGCTAAAGTATAGATAAACAATGGTATAGAAGCGAAACCAGAAAATACCATGGAAAAGGAAAAACGTTATTGGCATAATCCTGTTTTATGCTTAAAAGCATAGTGACTTAAAGCCGATAGTTGTGTAACAGAAGGTGCAATATGATATCCTGGTGAAGGAGTAGGCCGCTTAGGAATTACAAGATTACTCAAGTTTCCAGCATCCATAGAACTCACCAAAGAAAAAGGAGATATGTACTTAGTGGAAGTGTGGAAACCAATTAACATATTGTTTTGAATTCAGCACCATCAAACTATAGGGATAAATATAGAAAAAAGAGGAAGGGGGCTAATGTTGTATATGCTGGATAAACATAGCTTCTTCGAACCATAGTTCTAATCAAGAGAAAAGAGATCTGGGGAAACAGGAGCTAACGAAGTAACTGCTTACTAAACATAGCTTCTTCAAGGCATGGCTCTAATCAAACATTAAGGAGAAAAGAGAACTAGTGGTACGAGGGCTAAGGAAGTAAATACTGAATAAACAAAGCTTCTTCTAGCACAGGACCTAGTCAAGCAATAAGGAGATAAGCTAGCAGTAATAGTTGACCAGCATATCAGATGCTGAGAGAAGATACTAAAAGGCAAGAAAGAATAGGATTAAAAAAAGGAAATATGAATATTGAATACAACAACATTGATGTTCCACTTAGGATCAAGAAGAAAGATACGAGCCTTTGGTTAGGACAGGTAGCGAGTAAATATAAGGTTAGTATAGAGTCGTTAAGTTACAACTTCTGCTCGGATGAATATCTGCTAGAAGTAAATAGGGAACACTTAAACCACGACTACTATACAGACATCATCACCTTTGACTTAAGTGAAAAGAAGGGATGCATTGAAGGTGATATATATATTAGCCTTGATAGGGTAAGGGCAAATGCAAAGGAAAACAAGGTTACAATGAAGGATGAACTAAGCAGGGTAATGGCTCATGGGCTTCTTCATTTGATTGGCTTCATGGATAAAAGCCCAAAAGAGATTGCAGCCATGCGGAAGGCAGAAGGCGAATGTTTGGATTTGCAAAAAACCTTGTTTCACGTGAAACATTAATATAAGGTGCTAACAAATAGGCAAATAAGCTGGGCTTGTTAAAAGAAGGTATAAGTGTTAAATTTGTAACGAAATAAAAAGAAATGTTTAAAGAATACGATGTAATTGTGGTGGGTGCTGGACATGCAGGATGCGAGGCGGCGGCAGCGGCGGCGAACCTTGGGTCCTCTGTTTTGCTCATCACAATGGATATGAATAAGATTGCACAAATGAGTTGCAATCCTGCTATGGGTGGAATTGCGAAAGGACAAATTGTTAGAGAAATAGATGCAATTGGTGGTTACTCAGGAATTGTGTCTGATAGGTCGACCATTCAGTTTAGAATGTTAAACAGGTCGAAAGGACCAGCCATGTGGAGTCCGCGTACTCAAAACGATAGGATGTTATTTAGTCAGTACTGGAGAGAATACCTGGAGCAAATTCCCAATGTAGATTTCTGGCAAGATATGGTTAGTTCCCTAATCATAGAAAATGGAAAGCTAGCCGGAGTAAGAACTGGGATGGGACAAGAAATTAAGTCGAAATCTGTGGTGCTCACCAATGGCACTTTTTTAAACGGAATTATTCATATTGGTCAAAAACAATTTGGCGGAGGAAGGATAGGAGAAAAAGCAGCATCAGGAATAACCGAACAGCTCATCACACTTGGCTTTGAATCTGGTAGAATGAAAACAGGTACACCTCCAAGAATTGATGGAAGAAGTTTAGATTATACAAAAATGGAAAGGCAGGAAGGGGATGAATTTCCAGAAAAGTTTTCCTACTCACCACAAACAAAAGCCATCACCAATCAGAGATGTTGTTGGATTACCTACACAAATTCCAAAGTACATGATATCCTTAAAACTGGCTTTGATGATTCGCCTATGTATGCTGGCAGAATTCAAGGATTAGGTCCAAGGTATTGTCCGTCCATTGAAGATAAAATTAACCGCTTTGCCGAGAGAGACAGGCATCAAATTTTTGTGGAGCCAGAAGGATGGAGCACAGTTGAAATCTATGTAAATGGTTTTTCAACTTCTTTACCAGATCATATTCAATATAAGGCCATGCAACAAATCCCAGGATTTGAAAATGCAAAAATGTTCAGACCAGGTTATGCCATAGAATACGACTATTTTCCACCTACGCAATTAAAGCTAACCTTAGAAACATTGCTGATTGATAACCTCTATTTTGCTGGACAAATAAATGGTACAACTGGGTACGAGGAAGCCGCTTGTCAAGGTTTGATGGCAGGCATAAATGCACATCAAAAAATCAATGAAAAGGATGCTTTTATTCTTGGAAGATCTGAGGCATACATTGGAGTATTGATAGATGATTTAGTGAACAAAGGAACTGATGAACCTTATAGGATGTTTACCTCCAGAGCAGAATACCGATTAATGCTAAGGCAGGATAATGCGGATATTAGGCTTACACAAAAAGCACATGCCATAGGATTGGCCAGTGATGAAATGCTTTACAGGGTAGAGCAAAAGATTGAACAAACCCAAAAGCTCATCAAGTATTTTACACAAACATCCATTACACCTGCAGAGGCTAATCCATTTTTAGAAAGTCTAGGTACTAGTCCAATACCACAAAATTACAAGCTTATACAGCTTATAAGTAGGCCACAAGTTGAAATTAAGCAGATGGTTGAACATCTGCCTATCTTAAAAGATGCATCTTTAGAGCTTAGTGATGAAATTTTATTGCAAGCAGAAGTGCTCATGAAGTATGAAGGCTATTTAGAAAAAGAAAAGCTACTTGTAGAGAAAATGAATAGGCTAGAAGACTTTATAATTCCAGAAGACTTTGATTATCTGCTAGTTAAATCAATTTCACTTGAAGCTAGAGAAAAGTTAAAAAAACAAAGACCACAAACCCTGGGACAAGCCTCAAGAATAAGTGGTATTTCTCCATCAGATGTATCTATTCTCATGGTGCATTTGGGAAGATAATTTCTTTATTTTGCAACGTGGAAATATTGAACAACTGTCCGGTTTGCAAACAGAACCAAAATAAGAAACTATTCGATTGTACCGATTTCGTTGCAAGTGGTGAGAAATTTACAATTGTAGAATGCACAAACTGCAGTCTACAGTATACCAATCCAAGACCTAATGAGCAAGAAATAGGAAGATACTATCAATCGGATAAGTATATTTCACATGCTGGAACGGACAAGTCGGAGCTAGGAGTCACCTACAAAATCTATGATTGGGTTAGAAACTATAGCATAGGAAGCAAGCTTAGGACCATTAAAAAGTACCATCAAAAGGGAAGATTGTTGGACCTTGGATGCGGTTTGGGATACTTTTTAAACGGAGTAAAACTAGACAAAACCTTTGATGCACAAGGAGCAGATATATCACAGGAGGCAATTGACTACGTAGATAAAACCTTTGGAATAAAAGTATTTGAGGAAGCTGCCTTAAAGGGAATTGAAACCCAAACTTACGACATTATCACCCAATGGCATGTGATGGAACATGTACATAGATTGGATGAAAGAATGCAAGAACTTGGCAGATTGCTTAAGAAAGATGGCACCATGTTTATTGCAGTTCCCATCTCTAATTCATACGATTCTAAGCATTATAAAGCCTTCTGGGACGGTTATGATGTACCCCGACACTTGTACCACTTTAACAGAAAAAGCTTCCATCTTTTAATGAATAATAACGGATTTGAAGTGATTGAAGAACTATCCATGATGTTTGATGCCCCCTATATTTCTATGAGAAGTGAATACCATCAAAAACATGCATTTGGCTTTTTACGCGGAGGTTTCATGGGTGTCATTTCAAGCTTTAGTGCCTTGTTTACAAAGAATCATTCTAGTCTTCTATTTGTGGTAAAACATAGTAAATAATGAAGCTCATACAGCACTTAGGATACCTCGTTTTACTCATTTTTGTTTCTTGTGCCCAACAAGTAGCTCCTACAGGTGGCGGAAAAGATGCAATTCCACCCAAGATTATTGGATCTAAACCTGCCAATAAAACAACAAGATTTGATGCTGAAAAGATAAGCATCAAATTTGATGAGTATATACAGATTAAGGATCCTAATCAAATTACCATATCTCCATTACTTGCTGATAAACCTCAAATTGATGCCATTGGAAAAAGTATTGAGATTGTGTTTGGAAAGAGCAAACCAGAGCCGAATACAACCTATACCATCAATTTTGGAAACAGCATTGCTGATGTAAATGAGGGAAATATTCTATCGAACAATTCTTATGTATTCTCAACAGGTGATGTATTAGATTCTAATAGGATTACAGGACAAATAAGGAATGCATTTAGACAAAAGCCAGAGAAAGATATCGTGGTTGGTTTATACAATACCAAGGATTTTAGGGATACTCTTTTACATAAAGTGTTTCCAAACTACTTTGGCAAGAGCAGTGATTCTGGAACATTTGTGATAGAAAATCTTCCAAACAATAGCTTCTACCTTATCTGTTTTAAGGACCAAAATGCAGATAATAAATACCAGAAAAACGAGGATGTCGCATTTGGTTCAGACATCATAAATACTGGTGATAACAACGAAAACATACAGTTAAATCTTTTTACTCCAGATCTATTTAAACCTAATACTGTTTTGGATAGTATCAGTAGGCAAAAAGGTAAATATCAGTTTGCCGTTTATAGAGGTGAAGAAATAAAAATAAAACCTCAACAAGCTATTGATTTCTATACCCAATTTGTGAGAGGTAAAAACGATATTGATACTTTGGATATCTATATACCCGCTTTAGTAGATAGTGCACAGGCAAAATTTGTGATTACAACACCAGACAGCAATTATAGCTGCACGGTAAAAACAAAAGCTAAAAGTAAACTTCCTATATTTACGATAAGCATTGAAGAACCAGCAAGACCAGGGGATAGCGTATACATAAGTAGCACAGTTCCTATAAAAGAATTACCCTTACAGCTTATTGAATTAATAGAAGATACAAATAAAATTAAGACCTATTATTCGAAGGCAATTAATGCATATAAATGGGTGGTATATTATCCATTTAAAGAAGGTGTATCTTACCAAGTAATCCTTAACGACAGCATTGCTACGAATGTTTATGGCACTAAAAACAAGAAGACAAGCGCAACCTTTATTGGTAAAAGCACTAAGGACTTTGGTAACCTATTGTTAAATATTAGTTCGCTAAAAACAAAGGGTATTATATTACAGCTTATTGAAGATAATAATGATGAATTAGTTGTTGCTGAATTTAACTCACCATTTGCTGATGTTTTGCAAATAAACAACCTTAAAGCAGGAAACTACCGCATAAAACTGATAGAAGATAAGAACCTAAATGGTAAATGGGACAATGGAAACTTCCCAAAAAGAGTGCAAGCTGAGCGAGTTCATTACAAGAAAGAGCAAATTATTATAAAAGCCTACTGGGACATTGAACAAAGTGTCTCGATAGAGAATATTATAAATAACTAATATTCAATTATTTATATAATACTATAAAATGCGACAAATTCCCTTTTGTGTGCATAACATCGTTCATAAGTGTGAATTACAGTGTAAGTAAAATTAACAAAATGTCGCATTGTTAAGAAGCCTAAACTTAGTGCGACTTTATACACGTTGCCTACACATAAATGGTGACTTTAAAATATCCCCATTTATATGTTAAGAGAATAAAACGTAATTGTGGATTTAACACTTAAATAGCTCATTAAAAATAAGTTCTCACGTTACTAAAATGTTAAGTAATTCTAATAAGTTAAAAAACAATAGAAAGGAAAATACCTTTTCCACTGTTTTCACATCTCTATTAAAAGAACTAATTAAAAGGTATATAAAAGAATAATACATTGTGTTGGTTTAAAACTTTTGGAAGGAAGGGGTAGGAAGGATTACCTTTGATTTCGAAAAAAGATAGGGAATGAAAGAGCAATTAGAAAAACTTAAAGAGCAAATCGAAATTTTCGAAATCAAGCAAGCTGAGCAAGTAGAGCAGTTTCGTTTAAAATTTCTGGCTAAGAAAGGTTCACTAAACGATTTGTTTGAACAATTTAAAACAGTGCCATCCGACATGAAAAAAGAAGTTGGCGCATTGTTGAACCAAGTAAAGCAAAAAGCCCAACAAAAATGGGAGGAATCGCAGGCCGAATTTGAGAAAATTGGTAAGCGCAATGAAACTGCCGAAGTAGACCTTAGTCTGCCTTCTGAAGCAGAGTTTGCTGGATCGCGACATCCCTTGTCGATCATCGAAAATGAGGTAATTTCCATCTTTAAACGCCTTGGTTTTGTGTATGCTGAAGGTCCGGAAATTGAAGACGATTGGCACAATTTTTCGGCTTTAAATTTTCCGCCAAATCACCCAGCAAGGGATATGCAGGATACTTTTTTCATCACAGAAGATTTGGCCTTGCGCACCCATACCTCATCGGTTCAGGTGAGATTGATGGAAAAACAGCAGTTGCCAATACGTGCAATAATGCCGGGTAGGGTATATAGAAATGAAGCTATTTCGGCTCGAGCCAACTGCTTTTTTCACCAGATAGAAGGCATTTACATTGATGAAAAAGTGAGTTTTGCCGACTTAAAACAGACCTTGTATTATTTTATCCAGGAATTATTTGGACAAGATGTAAAGGTTCGGTTCAGACCGAGCTATTTTCCATTTACTGAACCCAGTGCAGAGATGGATATTAGCTGTTTGCTTTGTAAGGGAAAGGGCTGTAATGTTTGTAAATACACGGGTTGGCTAGAGATTTTGGGTTGTGGAATGATTGATCCAAATGTATTGAAAGCGAGTGGTATTGATCCAGAGAAGTACAGTGGTTTTGCTTTTGGAATGGGTATAGAGCGTATTGCAATGTTGAAGTATGAGGTAAAAGATTTGCGTACTTACTTTAGCAATGATGTTCGCTTTTTGAAGCAATTTGGGAGTTTGGGCGATTAGATTCATAGATTTGCCGCATTGAAAAAGAATAAAAATTAATAAAGAATAATATGACAAAAGGACCTATTTCTCAGTTTATTGAGACACATTACAAACACTTTAATGCAGCTGCTTTGGTGGATGCTGCAAAAGGATATGAAACCCATTTGACAGAAGGTGGTAAAATGATGGTGACCCTAGCAGGTGCTATGAGTACGGCTGAGTTGGGAAAATCGTTGGCCGAAATGATTCGTCAGGGTAAGGTTGATATCATTTCTTGTACTGGTGCAAACTTGGAAGAAGACATCATGAATTTGGTTGCGCACTCGCACTACAAGAGGGTTCCGAACTACCGCGACTTATCGCCGCAAGATGAGTGGGATTTGTTAGAAAACCATTATAACCGTGTTACAGATACCTGTATTCCGGAGGAGGAAGCATTTAGGCGTTTGCAGAAGCATATTTACAAAATTTGGAAAGATGCGGACACTGCTGGCGAAAGATTTTTTCCGCATGAGTACATGTACAAAATTTTGAATAGCGGTGAGTTGGAGCAATACTATGAGATTGACCCTAAAAATTCTTGGATGTTGGCTGCTGCGGAGCGTAATTTACCGATTGTAGTGCCAGGTTGGGAGGATTCTACCATGGGAAATATTTTCGCTTCTTACGTCATCAAAAACGAGATTAAGGCAAGTACCATGAAATCTGGTATTGAGTATATGGCTTGGTTGGCAGATTGGTATGTAAAGAATTCGGAAGGCAAAGGTTTGGGATTTTTCCAAATTGGCGGCGGTATTGCAGGTGATTTTCCTATTTGCGTGGTGCCTATGTTGTACCAAGATATGGAGATGGAGCATATTCCATTCTGGAGTTATTTCTGCCAGATTAGTGATTCTACCACTTCGTATGGTTCTTATAGCGGAGCGGTACCTAATGAAAAAATTACTTGGGGTAAATTGGATATTCACACCCCTAAATTCATAGTAGAGAGCGATGCTACGATTGTTGCGCCGCTAATGTTTGCTTGGATTTTGGGTTGGTAGTACCCTTGCTTTTATAAAATTAACAAGGGAGAAATAAAGCCAATAGAAAATCTGGCGGTATTGTCTAGCGTAGTGTTTACACCGTTTTGTGAAGCAAAATCGGAATACCTGTAAAAGCGCCCCACATAATTTGCGTAAAAGCGCAGATTGAGGTTTTGGTAAGGATAATATTCGATAGAAGGAATGATACCGTAGGAAGTTCTGAGCTTAATATATTCTCCCTTTTTTTCTGGCGCATTTCCCCAGTATGCATCGCTTGTCATGCCTACTAGGGAAATGTTCCAGTTTTTGGCGGCACGGTAATTTACCTGAATCCAATGTTCTACATATCTGGCATTGTAGTAAGCTGCTTGCACATCGCCTTTGCTAATTTCTTTAGCCATATTGGTTACAATGGTTTTGCGGTCTAAGGCTTCATCGCTCCATTTAAAATCGTAATTCACCTGCAGTTTTTCATTGATATTAAACCAATTTCCCAAGGCAAAATAGTTCATGAATTTATTTTGAGCCTCGTTGAATAGGCTGTAGCTGTAAAGGGTTTGCCATTTTCCCTGGAATAAATCGCCGCGCCAACTGATTACCGCCGCGCCTGGGTATTTGGAGATATTTACAGAATCTACCATACTAGGATAAAGCTCTTGGAACGTTTTTGTTCTGGAATTAAGCAGTTCAATTCCCAATTCGTGTTTGCCATCCTGACCCATTTTTCTGCCCAAGTGCACACCACTTACAAAATTGTCGGCATTATCTAGTAAATCGTTGTATTCATAAATATCGATGGGGTTTAGATCGAATTCAACACCGCCCCAATCTGCGCATAATTTTCCAGCTCGTAGAAAAGTTTTATCATTTAATTGCAATTGAATATAGGCTAGATCTACGCTTGTAGAAAGATTGTCGAGACTCCCTGGATTTTGCTCTCTGGTATATCTATTTCTGAACCGAAATGCGACATTTTGATGCACTTTGCCTCTAAACTCTGTTCTAAACTGTTCGTTCTTGAAGTTGGAGCCATCGTAATTGCCATTTAGAAAGCGATTATTGAGCGCAAATCGCATATTGGCTATTACATCCATGTCGCGCAAAATTTCCTGCTTTTGCGTGGGGATAATGGCCGCGTATTTTTTCGCATTTCTTTCTATTTGCGATTGCGCAAAGGAATTAATAAAGCTAGAAGCAAGTAGGCTGGCAAGAATAATTTTTTTCATGGGAAATATTTACAAGATGATTTGGCTTAATAAATAGGCTACAAGCAAGGTAATGAAGGTGCTTACCAAGCCTGGAATCATAAAACTGTGGTTGATTAAAAATTTACCAACTTTGGTTGTTCCTGTTTTATCGAAATTAATAGCAGCAATGGAGGTGGGATAACTGGGGATAAAGAATAAACCGGCGGTAGCGGGGTACATCCATATTAGAGAGGCTGGAAGTAAGCCTAGCTTTATTCCCAAAGGCATCATAGATTTTACGGTGGATGCCTGGCTAAAAAGGAGTGCCGACATAAAAAAAAGTGCGATTGCAAAGACCCCACTGTTTTGACTTACCGCATTGTGCAAGCCAGAAATTAAATTGAATTCGTTTGCTTTAATGAAGGTATTACTCATCCAAACCACGCCAAAGATGCTAATAACAGCTTCAATGCCAGATTTGAAAATGCTACTGTTGGTTATTTCTGCGGTTTTAACTTTTGCAAAAAGCACATTGATTAAAACAACTGAAAGCATAATGAGCTGAATGTTTTGCTCCATATTGATATGCAATTGTTTTTCAAAAAAATCTCTGTGCAATGGGTAAAAAACGCCTAAAAGCATTACGCCAACAACCCCCAAAAGGAAAACTAAAACAGACAATTTAGATTCTTTGGAAAAGGATTGGTTTGGGTTAAAGGGCTTGCCCATTATCAATGCTTTATAAGCGGGATTTTTCATTTTTTCCTGAAAAGCGAGATCCACATCTAAATTAATTCCCCGCAAACTTGCCACAACTGATCCTGCTAACAAACCAATGAGACAGGCAGGCAATACAATGGCTATTATATCAAATAGGCCATAGGTATTATTGGGGATGCTGTTTAGTTCACTCAGCATGGCGACTGTTGCGGCCGAAATGGGGCAAGCGATGATGCCAAAGGAGGATGCAATAACAGAAATGCTAAGTGGTTTTTCGGGCCTAATGCCTGTTTTTGCTGAAACTTCGGCAATAATTGGAAGTAAGGAATAACAAATATGTGAGGTACCCGCTAAGAGTGTAAACAGAAAGGTAACCAATGGGCCAATAAAGGTGATTAGACTGGGGTTTTTACGAATTATTTTTTCTGCGAGAAACACCAAATAATCCATACCACCAGCCATTTGTAGGGAAGCTGCTGCGGTAATCACACATAGAATGATAAGCATTACCTCAATGGGCGCATCACCTATTGGCATTTGGAAACCATACACAAAAATGAGGGTGCCTAAGGCACCCATGATGCCCATTCCAAGCCCTTTTAATTGGGCACCAATTAGAATTAATGCCAGCAGAATAGCCAGTTGTAACCAGAACATTGCTTAAACTTTCTCCTATTAAAATTGGAAGAAATAGTCTTGCAATTGTTTTTTGTCTTTGGTTTGGGTCAGACCAAGCATTAATAAAATTCGTGCTTTTGCCGGACTTAAATCGTCGGAAACGATGGTTCCTAATTTGGCGTCGTCTATTTCATCTTCGAGCACTACGCGGCCGCCGTAGCAGCGGGTTGCGCGGCAAACTATTACTCCATTTTTAACGGCATTTTCTATGGCAGTATAATAAGCTTTGTTGAAATTTCCGTTGCCCACTCCTGCTATTACAATGCCATCTACTTTATTGGCCACAAGGGCATTGATGAGAAGGGGATCTGCATCTGCGTACATGTATACAATTTCTACCTTAGGCAGTTTGTTAAGTGCAGAAACCTCAAATGGGGTGTTCTTATCTGATTTGCGCGTATTGCTGTTGTAATAATTCACTTTGCCATCGTAAACCTGTCCGATGGGTCCGGCATTGGGAGCGGTGAAAGCCTCCACATGGGTAGAATTGGCTTTAACAATGTCTCTTGCATCAAAAATATTTTCCGAAAAAACAACGATTGGTCCGCGGCCATTGCTTGCCGGACTAGCAGCAACTACTACTGCATCGAATAAATTTTTGGGTCCGTCGGCACTGATTGCGGTGGCAGGGCGCATGGAGCCAGTAAGCACCACTGGTTTATCGCTTCTTAAGGTTAGATTGAGAAAGAAAGCGGTTTCTTCTTTGGTGTCTGTACCATGTGTGATAACTACAGCATCTGCTTGATTTTTGGCAAAAATTTCGTTGATGCGTTTGTTCATTTTGAGCCAAATATCGATGCTCATATCTTGGCTGCCTACTGAAGAAATTTGCTCACCAGAAACCTTGGCAATTTTATGAATTTGCGGCACTGCACCCAATAAATCATCGATGGGCAAGGCACCAGCTTGGTAGCCTGCGCGATCTGCCGAAGATCCAGCGCCTGCGATGGTTCCGCCTGTTGCCAGGATAATTACACGAGGTAGTTGTGCAAATAAGTTGAGTGATAGAAAAAGGACAAGGGATAGGCTAAACAGTTTTTTCATCGTTTGTAAATTTGTAAATCAAATATATTGATTATCAAAAAAAACCGAAGAAAAACTGTGTCAAAAAATTAAAGAAAGGCAGCCATCTCCTCTTGAAGCTTTTTAGCCTCTAGGGCGGCAGCTTCAGCAAAATTTTCTCCTGCGGAGGCATAGATGATGCTACGCGATGCATTTATGAGTAAACCAATATCTTGGTTCATACCGTATTTTACCACCTCTTCTAGGCTACCACCTTGGGCGCCAACACCGGGTACCAAAAGGAAATGACTAGGTGCATGTTGGCGGATGATGGTAAATTCTTGCGGTTTGGTGGCGCCTACCACAAACATGAGGTTTTGGTCTGAACCAATTTTGCAGGTATTTTCGATTACTTTTTCGAATAAAAATTGATCCCCGATTTTTTGTTGCTCGTAATCTGCGCTGCCTGGGTTGGAAGTTAAGGCCAGTACGATGCCCCATTTGCCTGGGTATTGGAAGAAAGGTGCTAAGGAATCGTTGCCCATATAGGGTGCTAAAGTTACAGCGTGTGCATTAAGGGTTTTGAAGAATGCTTTGGCATATTGATCGCTGGTATTGCCAATATCGCCGCGTTTGGCATCTGCAATGCTTAAGCAATCTTTGGGTAGGTAGTCGAATGTTTTTTGCATGCTTTCCCAACCGCGTGCGCCATCTGCCTCGAAGAAAGCGGTATTGATTTTATAAGAAACACAATACTTGCTGGTAGCGTCT
>JBILVK010000137.1:0-6731 GCA_044370475.1 Bacteroidia bacterium | reverse complement strand
GTAAAAAGCCTTCCCACTTATAATTGGTGCGGCAATCATGAGCACAAGTGCTAGTAGTTTCTTCATTAAATTCATTGGTTCGAACCGAATAAAAATAATAGAGATTATTGAATGGCAGCCTCAACAATAGCCAGGATGCGATCTGCTTCTTGGTGATTTTTAGCGAGTAATTCTTTTGCCCTGCCCACAATATCTGCGGCATAGGTTTTATCTTTTAATCCCTTTGCATTGATAAGCACATTGAAGTAGGCGCCACGCACAGCGGTTTTAACACACAACACGCCAACGCCCGCGTCTGTAATGGAATTTTGATTGCCTTTCTCTGCCATGTATGCCAAAAGCGCCAAAGAATCATAAGATGTTTGCATAACAGAAAAGGGAACCTCGCAGGCAAATTTTGTGGCTGCTTCTATGGCTTCTGTGCGTGCCGCTTTTTCTGCATCGTTAGATTTTGGCAAACCAAAGGCCTCCATAATTTTATTGAAGGCAGCGGTATCTTCATCAACAGATTTAAGCAATTTATCTTTGATGGCTTGACCCTTTTCTGCCCAAGCACTAAAGCTCGCAAATTGATCTTCCCAACCGCGTTTGCCTGCACTTAAATTGGCAACCATGGTACCAAGTGCTGCGCCCAAACTGCCCACGTATGCGCTAATAGAGCCTCCTCCTGGGGCCGGACTCTCACTGGCGGTTTCATTGGCAAAGGCAATAAGGTTCATGCGAATGAGCTTTTCATTGCTGGCATTGCGCAATTTGTATTCTATAATTTTTTGTTGTGGATCAAAATTGCTCAGTTCATTTAAGCCTAAAGATTTAATGGCTATTTCTATCAATTCATCCTCACTCACGCCCAAAGAACGATTTTGCTTGGCCAAATAATGCTTACCTGCCTCTAGCATGGCATCAAGTGGAATTAAGCCAACCAACTCTGAGCCCGTTACGCGCATGCCTCTACTTGCCGCACTGTTACAAACCTCATCAAAGGCTTTGTGAACAGGCGTAATCTTGTAATTGGTGAGGTTCATGCTAATTTGAGCAATGCCGTATTCTTCAATAAACCAACCTATGGCCTTACATGCTTTTAGAGTTCCAGGGATGCGCACATCATTGCCTTCTGCATCTTTAAGCACCTTGCCTGTAACGGGGTGACCTTCGCGCTTAACCCTACCAGCTTCGCGTACATCAAATGCCACTGAGTTTGCCAAACGAACAGATTTTGTGTTCAGGTTTACATTATAGGCTATTAAAAAATCGCGGGCACCAATTACAGTTGCGCCAGATTTTTCATTAAAAACAGCCTCACCAAAATCTGGCTTCCATTGCGGCAATTTTATTTTATCAAAGAAACCTTCGTATTGTCCGTCCCTAATTATCGATAAATTACTTCTATCCTTGTTAGGTTGTGCGTGCTCATATAAATAGGTAGGAATGCTTAATTCTTGCGCAACACGCTTGGCCAATGCAACAGCATATTGGGCAGTTTCTTCCATGCTAATGCCACTAACAGGAATGAGCGGACAAACATCTGTAGCACCCATACGCGGATGCTCGCCTTTGTGCTTGCGCATATCTATCAGTTCTGAAGCTTTTTTTATGGCCAGAAACGCGGCCTCAATAACCTGCTGTGGCTCGCCCACAATAGTCACAACGGTTCTATTGGTAGCTTTACCTGGGTCAACATCCAATAACATAACGCCCTCAACCGACTCTATCACTTGGGTTATTTGGTTGATAATAACCATATCGTTCCCCTCACTAAAGTTAGGAACACATTCTATTAATTGCTTTGCCATTGTCTTTCTATTTGCTGCGAATTACGACAATTTCCCGCAAGAAACATTTACCCTATTACCAAGAAATTCTCACACGCCTATTTTATCACCACATCCTCTATAAAATCACAGTCGAGTTCTTTGTTAATGAGGGCAACCAAGGCTTTGCGCTGGTAGCTTAATTCGTTGCGCAAAGCAGGCGAACTTAAGGTGAGGGTTACCTTTCCTTTGTAAATCGAAATTTTCTCGGTGTACTTAGCAATGGGTTCGCCAATAATGCGTGGCCATTCTGCAATCAATTTAGCCTCCAACAACTTGGGCTTCAACTTATTTTGATCTACCAATTGGTTTATTAAGTCTTTAATTGATTGTTCGTCTTGAAATCTCACTTTTGAAATATATTGGATTCAAATATCAACAAAATTAGTGGCTTACACTACTTTGTGTAAAACATGTCGAAAGTCAGCTATGATTATCAAACTTTTAAATATCTTGCGACCCAAATCAGTAGAAATGACCAAAATCAAATTTAACAACAGCAATCATATATTTTTCACCACTTTACGCAACCGCGTAGATCAATATTTTGAGGAAAAACATATTGATTATACTGGCAATTTTAAATTGTATGCCAAAACCATAATCTTGGTGAGCATCCTTTTTGCTTGCTATATTACGCTTGTATTTTTTACACCAGAATCTGGCTGGCTGAGCTTAGGCCTTTGCGCTATCATGGGCTTTGATATGGCGGCAATTGGGTTTAACGTAATGCACGATGGTGCACATGGAAGTTATAGCAAAATTAAGTGGGTAAACAACATGATGAGCTATTCCCTAAACCTTTTAGGCGGTTCTAGCTTTATGTGGAAATTGAAGCACAATGTAAATCACCATTCTTATACCAACATAGAAGGTATGGATGATGATATTGATATTAAACCATGGATACGTGTTCATACCGCTCAGCCTAAGCATTGGTTCAACAAGTTTCAACATATTTATGGTTTATTGCTTTACGGATTAACCTATTTATTTTGGGTTTTCATGAATGATTTCAAGAAATACTTTAGCAAAAAAATATCTGATTACACCCCAATTCGTCAGATGAAAGTTTCTGAGCATATTGGCTTTTGGGCAACCAAAGTGGGTTATATTGGCTTGTTCTTGTTATTGCCTTTCTATTTTGCAGGCGTAGCAAACACCCTAATTGGTTATATGGTTGCAGTATTTGTATGCGGATTGGTCATTGCAGTGGTATTTCAATTGGCACATGTAGTAGAAGATGCTCCATTTATCGACACACATGGTGAGGACACTAAAATTGATACAGAATGGGCGGTTCACCAATTAAACACCACTTTCAATTTTGCTACAAAAAGCAAAGCCGTAAGTTGGTTATTGGGTGGATTAAATTTCCAAGTAGAGCATCACTTATTCCCTAAAGTTAGTCACGTGCATTACCCAGAATTAAACAAAATTCTGAAAAGCACTTGCAAAGAATTTAATATTGCATACAACGAATTTCCTACCGTATTGAGTGCCTTAAAATCGCACCTCATTCACTTAAGAAACATCGGCGCCGCAGCATAGTAGTCCATGGTCGATAGACCATAGTCGATAGTACTTTTGCGGTTTGGAAGAATTGTCCATAGTCCATAGACCATAGACGATAGTACCTTTGTGGTTTATCTGCAGGGAATTGACCATGGTCCATAGACCATAGTCGATAGTACCTTTGTGGTTTATCTAGGATATAAAAAGGGCTTGAATTAACAATTTAATTCAAGCCCTTTTTTATTACCACAAATGTCCCAACAAAGCCAAAACAAAACTATCGTCTATGGACCATGGACTCTTACTTCAACAAACTTACGCCATCCATTTCGGAGGGTTGTGCAATGCCCATTAAAGCAAGAACGGTTGGTGCCAAATCTGCCAATTTACCGCTGTTAATTTGATGTGTTATGCTTGGTTCAATGAGCATCAAAGGCACATCATTGGTAGTATGCGCAGTGTTTGGCGAACCATCTTCCTCATTAATCATATACTCACCATTGCCATGGTCTGCAGTAACCAATAGCGCGTAATTATTCTTAAGCGCTGCTTCCACTACCCTACCCAAGCAATCATCCACCTTTTCTATGGCCTTAATCTCTGCTGGAATTACGCCTGTATGTCCAACCATATCTGGATTGGCAAAATTCACACACATAAAATCGGCCTCATTTTTCTCAATCTCCAACAAGGTAAAACCACATACTTCCTCTGCACTCATTTCGGGCTGCAAATCGTAAGTAGCCACCTTTGGCGATGGCGCCATATGCCGCGTCTCACCGGGGAATGGCGTCTCTTGTCCGCCACTAAAAAAGAAAGTTACATGCGGATATTTTTCCGTCTCAGCAATGCGCACTTGCTTCTTATTATGTGCAGCCAGCACCTCACCCAAAGTATTGTTTAACTCAATATCTGGAAAAGCCACAGCCACATTTTTAAACGTTTTATCGTAATCGGTCAGCGTTACATAATGCAAATTAAGCGCCTTCATTTCTTGCTCCGGAAAATCTTGCTGGGTAAGTGCCATGGATATTTCGCGACCTCTATCCGTTCTGAAATTAAAGTTAATCACCACATCACCTTCTTCAATTTTAGCAAAAGGGTTTTGGTTCGAACCGACCCCAATAATGGGCTTTAAGAACTCATCTGTCTCGCCCGCCACATAGCGTGCCGCAACGGTTTCCAACACATTGCTACTTAATTCACCCTTGCCCAAAACCATGGCATCGTAAGCCAATTTTACACGCTCCCAACGCTTATCTCTGTCCATTGCATAGTATCTGCCCGTAACGCTTGCTAATTGTCCTTCGGTCTGAACCAAATGCGCGTTTAAATCTGTTAAGTAATTTACGCCACCTTTGGGGTCTGTATCTCTACCATCGGTGAAGGCATGCACATAAAATTTGCCTGCATCATGCTGCTGCAAAAAAGTACATAAGCCTTTGAGGTGATCCATACTGCTATGCACTCCCCCATCGCTCACTAAGCCTATTAAATGTATTTTTTTACGGGTTGATTTTGCCTGCGCTACTGCTGCTAACAATGCCTTATTTGTATTGACATCGCCATCTCTAAAGGCCTTATTAATGAGCACCAATTGTTGGTACACAACTCTTCCTGCGCCAATATTCATATGTCCAACTTCTGAGTTCCCCATTTGTCCGTCTGGCAAACCCACCCACTCGCCACAGGTATGCAAATCGCTGTTGGGATAAGAGGCCATGAGCCTATCAAAGTTGGGCTTATTGGCCAAGTTAATGGCATTTCCTTGGTAAGGTTTACCATTGCCCCAACCATCTAAAATGAGAAGTATTACGCGTTTTTCCATGGCTGCAAAAATATTCCTTTTAAATAACAAAAAAGGTGAATTATATTAGTGGCTGCAAAACAACAGGTATTTCTTTTGGCATCATTTTTGGAAATAGAATACTTGTTTAACAAAAAGTATGATGAAAAAGCTTCAATTAATCTTCTTAGCGCTTATATTAAGTGCATTTAGCAGTAAAGCAGATTCCTTTGATGATATGATGCAAGCCATGAAAAGCGGACAAACCTCTGGGATTACCAAGTTTTTTAGCAGCAATGTGGAGCTTACTTTATTAGACAATGAAGGCATTTACAGCAAACAACAAAGTGAGCAAATGCTTAAAAACTTCTTCGCACAACATCCTCCTAAAAATGTGAATATACAACACAAAGGAAGTTCAGCTCAAGGTGCCAAATATGCCATTATCACCTACGAGGCCAGCAATGGTAAATTTAGAACTTATATTTTTATGAAAGACAATGGTTCTGGTTTGCAAGTGAATGAGTTTAGGATAGAGAGGGAGTAGGGTTTTAGCTGTTGGCCGTTAGCTGTTAGCTGTTAGCTGTTAGCTGTTAGCTGTTAGCTGTTAGCTGTTAGCTTTTGGTCGTTGGTCTTTTGCTTCTGGCCTCTGGCTTCTGGCTCCTAGCAGGAATTTGTTTTTGCTTTGCCAGTCGTCTTTGATCTCCGAAGCCTTAGCGTAGGAGATAGTTTCAGCGAAGGTTGAGATTTTGGGCTTCTGGCCACTGGCTTCTGGCTCCTAGCAGGAATTTGTTTTTGCTTTGCCAGGCAAGGTTTCAGCGAAGGTTGAGTTTTTTAGCTTATGGCAGTGATTAGTGTGGGTTTTTAATCTGTGCATCTGTGGCATTTTGAGCTCTATTTATACGGGATTTGATTATATAAAAAGAGGCTGTTTCTGGGGAGAAACAGCCTCTTTTGTTTTTTTATACCATTAGCGCAGGCTTTATTAGCCGGAGAGCTTATAGCTTATGTTATTGCTTTACAAATTTCTTGCTGTAAACAGAGCCATTTTCATTGGTAAGCGTAAGCACATAATGTCCTGCTTCTATTCTATCTAAAATAAGCTCGGTTTCAAATTTGCCTGTCCAAACTTTCTTACCTAATACATCATATATGGCTGCTGTTTCCCAAGAAAGCTCAGTATCTATGCGCATCTTATCTGTAGCTGGATTTGGATAAATAGCAAATGCAGGAGCTTGTGCACTAATCTCAGATACTGCATTAGGAGCACTGTATAATGCCTGAATTTCTGTGGCAGATAATACCCTGCTGTAAATTCTCAAATCATCCATTCTGCCTTTGTAATATTCGTTTGGACCAGTTCCGCTATATCCTAAATACAAGCCCAAAGAACTATAGCCTAGTGGACCAGTTTTGCCAATTGCAGAATCCAATACGCCGTTAATGTATAATTTAACCTGATTTCTGTTGTAAGTACCTACTATAAACGTCCAAGTGTTATAAGGATTTGATGCTTTAGCAGAAGCAGTTCTTCCAGAACCTGTGGTTCCAGAACTTACACTAAACATCCACTTATTGCCGTAATCTGGATGGGTACCCATTCCATAAGAACTCCAAGG
>JBILVK010000049.1:0-22003 GCA_044370475.1 Bacteroidia bacterium | reverse complement strand
ATTTTAGGAGCATCTTTGCTTGATAAAACATCAATTCAAGACCTTCTTAAAAAACCTTATGATCAAGAAATCAAAGAACAATTATGTAATCAACTGAAAATCTTTTAATTTAAACGGGACACTAGTGAAGAAAAGTGTCTAATAAATTGGCTTTCAAATTAATAAATCCCTTAAACCTACCTGTATATAAGGTCTATTTCGCTTAGTTCTTTCCCTATTTGATGTATGCCCTCCAAAATTTTTGAGGTTTGGATTTCAGATGGCTTTTTATGCCCTTGTACATATTGTGATAGCAAAGTTGGATTCATCCCAATTTTTTCAGCAAGAAACTTTGAATTAATTACCCTGTAATATTGGAAAAATTGCTTGAAATCAATTTCTAATTTCAATTGATCGATTGTTATCAGTTTACCTTGCTCATTAAAATATAAATTACATGCCTCAAGACTGTTATCCATAAGTT
Organism: Bacteroidia bacterium; assembly: GCA_044370475.1. Classification (GTDB taxonomy): domain Bacteria; phylum Bacteroidota; class Bacteroidia; order UKL13-3; family UKL13-3; genus B1. Next base: position 21,540 of record JBILVK010000049.1, on the reverse strand, counting down.
GTGTTATGGTTTTACCCGTTGAAAAAATTGGATATTCTTCCGAATATACAGAAAATCCAGTTTTCGTCTTCTCCACAATTAACCTAATTTTTTTTTTGCTCGCTTTCATGTTTTTTTACCTATTTAATACCTGCATCTTTCCGGATTTTCTTCTCCAATCCTTTTCCTAATTCTTGGGATCCATGGTTCGGAAAAATAATCACACCAGCTTTTTGGTCATGTCTTAATTTGACATGATAACCGCTTTGCGATACCGGATACCATCCTTCCCTCTGAAGAATTCTGAATAATTCGGAGCATTTCATGGCTTTTCAAAGGTAAATAATAATTTACCTAAATTCAAATAGTAGTTAATAGTTATAAGTTTTGTTATGGAAGCTAAGTAATCTATTCATTAGTTAGTTATCACCCACCTCTCAATTAGTAGCTTCATCACTTCCCTTTGAAAATAAATTGTCTAGCGGACTCTTAATCTGATCAAATCCCTTAGTGGTGACGTGGGTGTAAATCTCTGTGGTTTTGCTGCTGTCGTGACCTAACAGACTTTGTATATATCTCAAATCTGTGCCATGCTCCAATAAATGCGTGGCAAAACTGTGCCGCAAACTATGTACGCTCACATTCTTTTTAATGCCAGATTTTATCACTGCATCTCGCATAATCTGTTGTATGCTGCGTGTGGAGTATTGAACGCCCTTTGCCCCTTCAAACAAATATATTTGGGGTTTATAAAACTTAAAATAATCACGCAGCAATTCCAATATCGTGACCGATAAAATAGTATACCTGTCCTTCTTTCCCTTGCCCTGCTGTATCCTAATCTGCATTCTGTTAGAATCGATATCTTTTATAACCAGCCTTACTACTTCACCCACCCTTAATCCTGCAGAATAGGTTAACATCAATATAGCTTTATGCTTTAAATTTTCTAAAGAAGAAAATAGTTTCGTTATCTCTTCCTCACTCATTACCTCAGGCAATTTCTTCTCCGTCCTTGGCCTGTCTATCACATACACGCCTCGCTCTCCTCCCAACACTTTCTCAAAGTAAAATTTTATCGCATTTATCGCCTGGTTTTGAAACGAAACAGAAACCTTTCGCTCCATCACCAAAAATCTCAAAAATGGGGTAATCTTAGTCTCGTCAATCTCTGCCAAACTCAAGTCTGGATGAAAATTGATGAACTCCTCAAAAATAGATTTATAGGTCTTTAAAGTATGGTCACTATAGCGCATCTCTCGCAGTTTTAATACATACTCTGTCGGACAATCCTTATAGTTTTCTATATCATAAAACGAGGCTTTCTGCTTTTTTACCAAAGCCTCTTCTTCCTCCCTTAGCTTAAAATTTAAACCAAATGCCACCGATAATTTCTTCAATTCTTCCACAAATTTTTCTGCAAACGGTATACTCCAACAAGATTCCATCCTATTCCAATGAGAATACGGAAATTTCTTAATCTCTCCATTCAATACTTTATTGGATGCAAAATAAATATACAACCTACCATTGCCCTTTTTTATCACCAAAAACTCATTGAAACCAATGGCTTTTCTTTCATTTGCCTCCTCAATCTCAACAATTCTAAAGCTATTAATTCTTCCGTAAAAGTGACTCTTTATCAATTCCAAATTCTTGCCATAATTTGGAATTTTCCAATAAAATTTTTGCTTGTCCCAATAACTAAATCGCAATGAAATTACAAATTGATAATCCCTATCATCTTTATCAAATTTTAAAAATATATGCCCCCTCGTAACAACAATGTCTGCACAACCCAATGGTTTTATAACATGCTTTTTAAACAATGGAGCCCCCAATAAATCTTCCTCCTTTATTACCTCCACTGAAACAGAATCTCCCAAATTTTGCTCCCTTAAATCAATTTTTTTTGAAGGTAATTTTAACCATTCCGCCTCTCCATGAATCTCCAAATTTGGAAACCTATATTGCAGTTCTCCGTAGGTCTCCACGCTATATGGCACCACCCAAGAGTACTCCTCATCACTCCATTTCGCACCCGCAATTTTTCGTAATTTGATGTTGATTTCTTTGTCGTACGGAAAGATAATTTTTAGTGCTTTTTCTCCGTTTTTTTCAATAGGTAGTATTTTCATAAGGCTGTTTTCTAGTGTTCACTTCAAAGATGCTAAACCCATTTGCCAATAGAAAATTTTAACGCATATTAAATCCAATAAACCAGATTTTTCTTAAACCCAAAGCACTTTTTTTTTCGATCCGAACCAATCACAAATGAAGCATAATTTATAAAATGTATTCCATCATATTTATTTGCGTTAATCCAATTTGTTTAAAGGCATGTTGTCTATTTTTGTTTTGCTTGGCGTAGCAGCCATCTCATTTCTATTTAACCAAAAAGTAAACGCAGCGCAATAGGTTCAAGCCGGTTTGAACCAAAACACCAAAGTAATCCAATCATTCGCTAAAGTTAAATCTATATCTGAAACCTAAACGCTTTGCTGCTTCAAATTTTTTTATAAATTGCTATGCTTATTTATAGCAGTTTAATGAGAAAACTTGGTTTAATTTTCATTTGGATTCATTTGTTTTTGTTATCACTCCCATGTGATGGACAAAACTTAATGGCCAATCCGAAATTTAGACACCTCACCATCGACAATGGGCTCTCGCATAATACCGTTTATGCCTTGCTGCAAGACAAAGAAGGATTTATTTGGGCTGGAACACGGTATGGGCTCAACAAATACGATGGCTTCGATTTTAAAGTTTTCCTCGATGGCAAGGATTTGGCCGGCCCAACCGTTCTTTCCTTACTTGAAGACCGAACCGGAAATATTTGGGTGGGCCACAAAGATGCTGGAATTACCATTATTGAAAAAAGCACCGGAATCATCAAACAATATATTGGTGCCGATAGCCATATTGATTGGAAAACACTCAGCGTAAGAAAAATATTTGAAGACCACAAGGGAAATATCTGGTTGGGTACTTCTGGCGAAGGCCTAATTGGTATCGACTCTTCAGGAAAATCCATTGCACATTTAACTACTTTACCTAATCAAGAAAACCTAAGGCTTTGGACTGATTTCGTTTTTGATTTGGTGGAGGACGACAAAGGCCTAATTTGGATTGGTACTTCCGGGATTGGTTTACACAGTTACAATCCAAAAACAAAAACAGTTGAACATTATTTAAGCAAAGATGCCAACCAGTTAAATAGCTATGAAAAATCACTTTGCCTTGACTCAAAAGGAAACTTATGGGTAGGAACTTGCGGAAGTGGCCTCTATCAGTTTTCCTTGAAAAGTAAGCAGTTTATTAATTATGCCACCTGGAGTGAACCAGCCCAAAAATTGAGCAACAACAGGGTAACCGATGTAGAACTCGACTCCAACCAGCGTGTTTGGGTGGCTACCGATGGAGGTGGTTTAAATTATTTTGATCCCTTAACAAATAGGTTTAAAGCTATTATTGGTTCAAAACAACAATACCAATCTCTAAATACCAACGCGCTTTACCAAATGTTGTTCGACCAATCGGGAAGTCTGTGGGTGGGCACTTTCAATGGAGGTATCAATGTACACTCCCGCAATTTGTCGCCTTTTCAAATGAATGAATTCAGTTATGAAAATGGAGCCCTAAAATCTGTATTGACTATTGAAGAAGATGAACAAAATAGAATTTGGCTTGGCACTGATGGAGAAGGGTTATTGGTTGCAGAACCTAAGAAAAAATCACATCAACTCTTCGCAGCAAAAGTGGGTAATGGCAATTTCCCTTTTCAAGCCATTACCTGCATTAAAAAAGCTGGACCTGATGCTTTGTGGATAGGAGCATTTGCAGGAGGTTTAAGCTTTTACAATTATCGAAAAAATAGTTTTACCAACTATCAATACAACCCAAACAACACCAGTTCTATTTCGCACAACAATGTTTGGGACATTGAAGTAACCAAAGAAGGGAATTTATGGATAGCAACCTTGGGCGGTGGACTCTGCAGTTTTGATAAAAACACCAAAAAGTTTATTAGCTATAAACCCGACAAACTTGATCCCAATTCCATTTCAAGCGTTCAGTTGGTTGATGTGCTGCTCGACCATTCGGGTAAATATCTTTGGGCAGCCAGTGAGGACAAAGGCTTGAACAAATTAAATTTGGAAACCGGGAAGTTTAAGCGCTATACCCAACACCAAACCCCAATAAACAAAGCCTTAAGCAGCAACAAATTGAGGTGTATCTTTGAAGATAAAAATGGCCTTATTTGGATAGGAACTGAGTTTAACGGACTCTCCATTTTAAACCCAATTACTGAAACCATAAGGGTAATTAATATAGAAAATGGGCTTTCAAGCAATGTTATTCATTCCATTGTTCAAGACAAAAATGGGTTTATTTGGATTACCACACAAAGAGGCCTTCATCGGATTGACCCGACGAACTTAAACTTAATTGATTTTGGCAGCGACGAAAATTTGAGCAACAACCAATACAATCCCAAATCAAGTTATTTATTAAGCAACGGTAACATTATGTTTGGCGGAACTGGCGGTCTATCATTGGTTCAACCCATTTCCGAAATTCAAACTTTCCCAAACCAAAAAGTGCTTTTCTCTGGGCTAAAAGTGTTTAACCAAGCTGTTTCTATTGGCTATTCTAACAACAGAACCATTTTACCACTAAACCTCAATGCTGCAAATGCCATCATCCACCTCGAATACTCAGATAAGGCCATTGCAGTTGAATTTACGACCAATGATTTAGCCAACCTCAACAAAAAACGCTTTGCCTATTTATTGGAAGGATTTGAACGCAATTGGAATTTATTGAACGCCGGCGAGCATCGTGCCTTCTTTTCGAGTTTAGCTCCTGGGCATTATAAATTAAAGGTAAAAGTGCTGAATCCAAATAGCCAATGGAGTGATGAATTTACCATTCCTATTTGGGTAAATCCTCCTTTTTGGAAAACTTGGTGGTTTGTTTTGTTCCTAATTTTATGCAGCATTCTGCTAATTATTGCAAGCATATATTATGTGTTGAAACAACAAAAAGCACGTTATCGTTTGCAAGCAGATAAATCCAAACAAGAAATCCTCAAGCTAAGAAATGAAAATCTTGAAAATGAGATTCAGGCCAAACGTGCCGAACAAGAAATTCTGAGGCTCCAAAATGAGAACCTAGAGCGAAACTTCCAGGCAGAAAAACGCGAACAAGAAATTTTAAAACTAAAAAACGACAACTTAGAAAAGGAAGTCGATTCCAAAAAAGCTGAAAAAGAAATTCTTCACCTTCGCAATCAAAACCTCGAACGAGAAGTGGAGGCAAAAAGAACAGAACAAGAATTGTTGTCGCTTAGAAATGAAAAGCTTTCCAGAGAAGTAGAAGCCAAACAATCCCGCCTAAGTGTTTCCCTTTTACAAAGTGCTCACAAAAATCAGTTTCTAAACGACCTGAAAAACAAAATTAAGAAAATTGAATTAAGTGCAGAAAATCAATCAGAGGTGCGAAAAGTTATAAGAGAGATTAACAATGAAATAAACCAAGAAGACTACTGGGATCAATTTCAATTTAATTTCGATGAGATGCACAAAGATTTTGTAGGCAAACTCAAAAAAATGCATGCTGGTATCAGCGCAAACGATTTAAGGTTATGTTGCTTTTTACGCTTAGAATTAAATAACCGAGAAATAGCCTCCATTTTAAATATTACGGTTAATGGAGTGGAACAAACCAAATATAGGTTAAAGAAAAAGATGCAATTAGAAGACAAATCTTCTCTAAATGAATATGTTATAAATATATAATTCGCCTTATTACCCCCATTTCCATCTCCAAGTACTTTTCTATTTAGATTGAGTCTACATCAAACCTCATTTTTTTTTGAAATGAAGAGTATTTGTCAGGTGCATATTTTTGTCATAAACATGATTTTACCCCTAAATTTGAGTTAACAATTAAAATAGGTTGAAGCTATAGAAGCTCAAATCCGTTTTATTTATCTGTTTTTCAGCTATTTATTTAAAAATTGATAGGCTCAAGCACACACAAGCAAAGCGTACAAGGTGTAAAAAGTCAGGGTTGAATGACAGAAAATGTTCGGCATTGTCAGGTAAAAAAATCATTTAAAAAAGGAATATATGAGATTACTCTTTACTACTATTTCTATTCTATTAAGCAGTTTCCTCTCCGCTCAGGTTATTACCGGAACTGTTAGCGACTCTAAAAATGGAGAAGCCTTAATTGGCGCAACTGTAATGATTAAGAACAGTCAGAAAGGGACAGCAACAGATGCTATGGGTAAATTTAGCCTTGAGGCCAAGCCAGGGAACATCTTAATAGTGCGTTATACAGGATATCAATCCAAGGAAGTAGCAGTAGGTAATGCCTTGAAAATAGACATTCAATTAAGTTTAAGTGCTGAGCAGCTGCAAGAAGCAGTGGTAGTTGGTTATGGTACCAAATCGCGCAAAGACATTACCGGATCTATTTCTTCAGTTTCGGGTAAAGACTTAGATAAAAGACCAATCACTAGAATTGAAAATGCCTTGCAAGGGCAAGCAGCCGGAGTTCAGGTGTTGCAGTATTCAGGAAAACCTGGAAACGAATTAAGTATTCGCGTGAGGGGAACCACTTCGTTATCTGCCGGAAACGAGCCTTTATATGTATTGGATGGAATTCCATTGCTTTCACCTGAAGGAATAAATCCTTCTGATATTGCATCGATAGAGGTATTAAAAGATGCTTCTGCTGCTGCCATTTATGGAGCCCGGGCAGCAAATGGCGTGGTTTTAATTACCACCAAATTGGGAACACCCAACAAACCGGTGGTAAGCGTAAATTATTCTTATGGTACCAGTAAAATAACCAAAATGCTTCCAGTATTAGGTACCACTGATTATATTGATTTAATCAATGAAGAGTACATCAATGCCGGAGGTTCTGCACGCCTGAACCAAGCTGATTATACAACAAACACCAATTGGCAAAAGGAAATTTATAGAACAGCTCCGCAGTCTAACTTTCAAATTTCTCTTTCTGGTGGAACCAACAAAAGCCGCTACTACTACTCTATTAACAAACAGAGTCAGGATGGAATTGTTAAAAACTCAGGTTATGAGCGCACAGGAGCCAGAATAAACATGACCAATGAGGTGAAACAAAACTTGCGTGTGGGAACCAATATTGCCGTATCAAATATCAACTTCAAAAACGTACCCGATAACAGTCGCGTAAACCAAGGCGGAGTGGTATTGGGAGCGCTATCTACACCTACCTTAATTGGCATCTACAACCCAAATGGAACGTATACAGTAAACCCATTGCAAGCTTGGGAAAATCCAATTGCCAATATTGAAGCTCCTATCAATACCACCAATACCAAACGATTTGTAGGTAGCTTTTTTGCTGAATACGATATCATCAAAAACTTAACTTTTAAAAGCTCTTTCAATGTGGAAGCGTTTACTACCAAAACCGATTATTTTTTAGATCCATTTAGAACACAATATGGCAGAAGCTTAAATGGAATTGGTTATTCTAATACAGGACAACAATTGGTGTGGCTTTCTGAAAACACACTTACCTATAAGAAAGCTTTTGGTAAACACGATTTCAATTTCTTGGGTGGCTATACTGCGCAAGCCAGCAGATATGAATCAACTGGTGGCAATGTAAATGGATATCCAAATGCTGCAGTGAGCACCTTAAATGCTGGAAGCCGCAAAATAGACGCTTCTTCTAGCGCTTCAGAATGGGCATTGCTTTCTTATTTAGGTAGGGTATCCTATAAGTTCCAAGACAAATACTTGGCAGAAGTGAATTTGCGTTGCGATGGATCATCTAGATTTGGCGCCGACAACCGCTATGGCTATTTCCCATCGGCCTCTGTGGGTTGGCGTATTTCGGAGGAAAGTTTTATCCCTGAAACCAAATGGATCGACGATCTAAAATTGCGCCTGAGCTTAGGCACAACAGGTAACCAAAATATTGGTGATTATGCTTCTTTTGGACTGTATTCATTGGGTTCAAGCTATAACTTTAACGGCACTATTTACCCTGGCACGCGCCCTTCTACCATTGGCAATAATAGTTTAAAATGGGAAAGCACAACTCAGTTTGATATTGGTTTTGATTACAGTTTCTTAAACTATGCCATTACCATTACAGCCGATTATTATGTAAAAAGAACAAACAACCTCTTGGTAAATGTAGATTTACCAAGAACCACAGGTTTTAGCAGTGGAATCCAAAACATTGGTGAAATAGAAAATAGAGGATTGGAGTTTGCCATTAAAACCAAAAACATTGCCAAAGCAAATTTTACTTGGATAACCAATTTTAACATCTCTAACAACAAAAACAAAATCATAAATATTGGTGGCGAAGACAAAATAATTTACGCTGGTGATATTCCTGAAAGAGGCTACTCGGTTATGCTAAAACAAGGTGGTTCAATAGGACAGTTTTATGGTTTTGTGAGTGAGGGAATTGACCCACAGACAGGCAATGTGGTGTTTAAAGATTTGAATGGCGACGGACAAATAACGGATGCAGACCGCAAAGTAATTGGAAATGCAAACCCTATATTTATTGCCGGTTTAAACAATACCTTGAGCTATAAAAATTTCGACTTGGATTTCTTGTTTCAAGCATGTTATGGCAACCAAGTTCTAAACGCTACCCGCATTGAAACAGAAGGAATGTCGGATGTGAAAAATGCCAGCACAAGCACACTCAACAGATGGAGAAAACCTGGTGATATCACAGATATGCCCATTGCTATGTTTGGTGACCCAGACAAAAACAGTAGAATCAGTGATCGCTTTATTGAAGATGGTTCTTATTTGAGATTGAGAAATATAACACTCTCTTACCATTTACCATTGAAATGGTTGCCACGCTTAAAACTTTCCAAATTTGATGTGTATGTAAGCGGTCAAAATTTATGGGTATTAACCAAATACAGCGGATACGACCCAGAAGTAAATAGAGATGGAAACAACAGCATTTCACAAGGGATAGATTATGGAACCTATCCTCAATACAGATCTTTTATTGGCGGTTTAAAAATTGAATTTTAGGAGAACCAACACATGAACAGAATATTTAAAAGCTATACACTTTCGTTTCTATTTTTAGTTGCCTTAACTTTTGGTGCCTGTAAGAAGGACTTCCTAAACAAAAAGCCAATTTCGGATGTATCTGAAGGGAACTTTTTTCAAACTGGTGCTGATGCAGAATCAGGAATTATTGCTTGCTACAACAATTTTCAATCTGAATATTATGTATTCGATTATTATATCAACAATGATGTAGTTTCTGATAATTGCTACGCAGGTGGAGATAATCCCAATAATTTTCAATTGGATGAATTTACTACTACTGCCTTAAACGCTAATGTAAGCAGAGATTGGAATTATTTGTACGATGCCATAGGCAGAACCAACGCAGTTTTAGACAATGTGGTAAACATTAATTCTCTTGATTTAAGTGAACAAAGAAAACAAGAAATATTGGGAGAAGCTTCCTTCATTAGAGCCTTTCATTACTTTCAATTGGTAAATTTATTTGGCGAGGTACCTCTAATTTTACACAAGGTAACCTCTACTGACCCTTCAGTAATTTATCAACCACGTAGCAGTGTAACAACCATTTTTGATGCGATTATTGCCGATTTAAAATTTGCTGCCGACAGACTTCCAGTGCAACATCCCCAAGGAAAGCAACGTGCTACAAAGGGTGCATGCTTTGCCATGTTAGCAAGGACTTATGCCCAAAAACCGAATCCAGAATGGTCTTTGGTTTTACAATACTCCCAAGACGTAACCTCGAGCACTGCCTACAAATTATTAACTGATTATGATTACTTGTGGGATGGCAAACACAAAAACTCCACAGAATCTATTTTCGAAATTCAATTTATCAATTCTGGAGAGCAGGCCAATTGGGGACCTATGCTGTGGCTTCCTCCTTCAATGAACCCTTCTTCATGGAAAAAATTTAATACGCCTTCAAACAACCTGATTGCTGCATTTAATGCGGCTGGCGATACAGTAAGGTTTAAGTCGTCCATTCTTTTTGAAACTAAAATACCATGGAAGGATTCACATTATCCAAATGATACTTTGCCATTCCCTTTCAAGCAAAGAACTGCTAGTGCAGGTCGCAGCGATAACAATATACTCATTCGTTTGGCAGATATCATTTTGTTGCAGGCAGAGGCCAAAAATGAATTAGGCAATACAAGTGGTGCAAAAGAGGATTTAAACCTAATTAGAACACGCGCTTTGCTACCAAACACCGCTGCCAATTCTCAACCCGAATTAAAGGAAGCCATAGCCAACGAACGTCGCTTGGAACTTGCCTTTGAAGGTCTTCGTTGGTTCGACCTAAAACGCAGTGGTAATGCCATAACAACCATGAACAATCTTGGATTAAACTACAACCTAAGTGCTAAAGGTTTATTGCTTCCAATTCCGCAGGTGGAACTAGACAGAAACCCTAAACTCACTCAAAACCCAGGCTATTAAAACGCAGACTCAATTTCTAAATCAATAACAATCAAAAACAACAAAAACATGAAAAAAATCAATTTACTATTTTCATTTCTAATTGCTGCATTTGTAATGCAAGCACAAACTGTTAACGTTACCATTAAGGTAGACATGACAGGTAAAACCGTATCGGCTGATAGCGTGCACATAGTGGGTGGCTTTAATGGCTGGAACCCTTCTGCAACAACTATGTTACCTGAAGGAAACAACATTTACGCATGTACCATCGTGGCAAAACCAGGTGATGACATTGAGTACAAATTTATGAATGGAAATTCTTGGGGATCTGAAGAGACTAAACCAACTGGCGATTGTACAACTGGTAACAGCGGTAACAGAATTTTAACTGCTCCTTTAAGCGACATCACCGTTCCAGCAGTATTGTTTGGTGGTTGCCCAACAACTGTTGCAATAAAAAAAATTACCTTCTATGTAGACATGGCTGATTCAACTGTTGCTACAAGTGGTGTGCATGTTGCTGGTAACTTCAATGGCTGGAATCCTAGCTTTACAGCTTTAACAAAATACAATGGTACAGTATACAAAGTAGAAGCTAACGTATTAAGCTCTATCTTAAAATTGCAATACAAATTCTTGAATGGCGATTCATGGGGTAAAGACGAATCTCCTAACGCTCCTTGCGCTGATGCAAAGTCGCACAACCGTTTATACAGAATTGATACTATTACATCTGCAGGTACTTTGCCTAACTACAAATTCAATACTTGTACAATCACTACCACTACCGGTTTTACTTCAGTTGACAAACAATTTAACTTCTCGGTATATCCTACCACTTCTCATGATTTTATTAACGTAAGATTTGAATCAGTTAACAAAGAAGATATCACCTTCAATATTTATTCTATCAATGGTCAAATGATCTCTTCTGAATTGGTTAAAAGAAATGAAGTTAGCATCAACAAAAGAATTTCTGTAGAAGGATTAAGCCAAGGCATTTATTTATTAGAAGTTAGCAACAACAACAGCAAATCTGTTCAAAGATTTTTAGTTGACTAAAACCGCATTATAGAATCTCATCCCAAATTTTCATTGCTTTATAAAGTACAAGAGTTTAGAGTTTGAATGAGTGTGATTTGTTTAAAAGGGATGAGTTCTATAATTATTTAAAAAAAGGCAGTGGGAATTATTATTCCCATTGCTTTTTTATTGCGTACCCAATTATTATGCTCAACTTTGGAATAATCGTTAAAATCAATTTTATGAAAGGTAATTTTATTCATTTTTTTGTATTCCTTGTGTTGATGCAGGTGAGCTGTAAGGGAAAAGAAATATTGGTGCCAAAGGGTACTAAATACCCTACAGATGGAACCATTGAAGTATATACCACCAACCACAATGGCTCCTTAAAATTATTCAAAAAAGCCTATAATATCAAGTTTCAAGACAAGGTAACTGCCAACCTAAATATTGAGCTTAATTTGGCTCAAACCAAACAAGAAATGGAAGGTTTTGGTGCGGCGCTAACTGGATCATCTGCGCATGTATTAATGAACTTATCGGCTTCCCAAAGAAGTGCCATTCTAAAAGATTTATTTGACCCAATTGAAGGCATCGGACTTAAATACCTGCGCCTTACCATGGGTGCCTCCGATTTCTCATTAAATAACTTTACCTACAACGATATTGCAACTTCCCAGCAGGATTTATTGCTTACTTATTTCTCTATAGAAACAGAACAAGCTACCCTCATACCAGTATTAAAAGAAATTTTAGCCATCAATCCAGGGATTAAATTAATGGGATCTCCTTGGAGTGCTCCCGCTTGGATGAAATCCAACAAAAGCCTTACCAATGGAGGCAAAGTGGATACTGCATTCTATCAAACCTATGCCAATTATTTTGTAAAATATATACAAGCCTTTAAACAAAATGGCATTCAAATAGATGCCATTACCATTCAAAATGAACCCCTTTTTGCCGCATCTTACATGAGCACGGAAATGTCGGCAGTTGCCCAAACAAAATTTATTAAAAACAATTTAGGCCCTGCCTTTGCCAACAACAATATCAGTACTAAAATTATTATATACGACCATAACTGGGATAGACCCGATTATCCCTTGACCATTTTGGCCGACTCGAGCGCGAGGAAATATATAGCTGGAACAGCCTTTCATTGCTACGGAGGCAATGTAAGTGCTATGAGCCAAGTGCAAAACAATTACCCCGATAAAGGTATTTATTTTACAGAATGTTCAGGTGGTGATTTTTCATCTGACTTCGGAAATAACCTAGCTTGGAATGCCGAAAACCTAATGATTGGTTCACCCAGAAATGGTGCTAAAACTGTGCTATTTTGGAACTTGGCCTTGGATGAAAACCATGGCCCTAAAAATGGAGGTTGTCAAGATTGCAGAGGCGTAATAACCATTAACTCGGGCTCCCAAATTATTGATAAGAATGTAGAATATTTTTTACTTGGACATGCTTCCAAATTTGTGCAAGATAAAGCCAAACGATTAGAAACAATGGATTCTAGAGCTCAAGGATTTTCTCAGATTGCCTATTTAAATCCAGATGGAACCAAGGTTTTACTAGCCTATAACCACCAATCGAATACCCAAAAAATACAAGTAACCCTAAACAACCAATCGTTTAACTATGACATTGAAGCGGGTGCCTTGGTAACTTTTAAATGGTAAATAATTCTCTTGAATCCTCAATCAAACCATCATATAAAATTACCCCAAAATATCCTGTTCATGTATACAAAAATATTTCCCATAATCAGTCTCCTATTTTTTCATTGTTTCCTGCCAATTTCATCGGTTCAAGCCCAAAACCATGTCGCACAACAGGTGAAAATATTTACCACTGCTAAGAATACCGAATTTAAAATATCGGCAACCGATACCTTAACTTTTAGCCCCCAAAGGCAACCTTTAGAAACTGAAATTTTTGTGTTGGTTGACCCCACAAAAAAGTTTCAAGAAATGCTCGGTATAGGGGCAGCTATAACCGATGCCAGCGCAGAAACCTTTGGAAAAATATCGGATCAAAGCAAACAGAAATTATTGGAATCATTTTTTGATTTAGAGAAAGGAATTGGCTATTCGCTTATACGAACCAACATACATAGTTGCGATTTTTCGAGTGGCAGTTATACCTATGTAAAAGAGGGCGACAAAGAATTGAATTCATTTGATATTAGTCACGATTTAAACTTCAGAATTCCATTGATTAAACTAGCCTTTGCAAGTTCCAAAAATCAAATGAAATTGTACGCTTCTCCTTGGAGTCCTCCAGCTTTTATGAAAGACAACAACAACATGTTGCAAGGAGGGAAATTATTGAAAGAATACTACCAGCCTTGGTCTAACTATTTTGTAAAATTTGTTCAGGCTTATGAAAAAGAAGGCGTGCCTGTTTGGGGGCTTTCGGTTCAAAACGAACCCATGGCAAAACAGAGATGGGAATCGTGCATATACACAGCCGAAGAGGAAAGAGATTTCTTGAAAACCTACTTGGGACCAACGCTTAAAAATGCAGGATTGGGAGAAAAGAAAATTATTGTTTGGGACCACAACCGTGACCTATTGTTTCATAGAGCAAATACCATTTTGAGCGACCCAGAAGCCGCAGCCTATGTGTGGGGCGTGGGTTACCATTGGTATGAAACCTGGACAGGTGCAAAGCAACAACACGATAATGTAGAATTGGTGAACCAAGTGTATCCAAATACCCATTTAATCTTTACAGAAGGATGTAAAGAAGTGTTCAACAAAAAGAAATATAAGAACTGGGACATTGGCGAATACTATGCAGAAGCTATGATAAAAGATTTTAACAGAGGCGTTTGTGGCTGGACAGATTGGAATATATTTTTAGATGAAACCGGTGGGCCAAACCATGTAAAAAATTTCTGCTTCGCACCTGTACATGTAAATACAAAAACCAGTGAAATTATTTATACCAATGCCTTCTACTACATAGGCCATTTTAGCAAATTCGTTAGACCCGGCGACCAAAGAATTGCCTGCTCTAGCAGCAGAAGCACCTTACAAGCCGCAGCTTTTGTAAATGCAGAAGGAAAAACCAGTGTGGTGGTTTTAAACAAAGGAGAAAAGGCCCTTACCTATTCCTTGTACGTAGCCGATAAAATGGTTCAAATCAATAGCGCCGCACACAGCATTCAAACCTTGGTATTTTAGTGAATTAGGTAATCTCTTTTTAATCATTCACTCGTTTCTTTCGGTTTGAACCAAACACAGATGAAGCATAAATTATAAAATTTCTTCTTCAGATTCTGGGTCATTGTTTTTGTATTTTTCACCCAACACTTCAAAATGAGGTCTATCGTCCAACATATATTCAGACCCAGGCAGCCAAGTACCATAAATGTAATTGAATATAGAAGGATCGCTACTTATTCCTTTATACTCAAATACAGCATATAATCCCCCAGCTAAAGTGATTGCTTCCATTTTTTCTGGCAAGACTTCAAATGAAGAAACCTCTATTGCAGCAATTCTTTCAAAGGTATTACCCAAACTAAAGTTTTTAAAGTACTCCAAATCATAAATAACCATGGAGATTAAATCATTGCCAATGCTGTTTTCAATTTCTTTGCGCCTTGGCACAAATCCGCCCCAAAGCATTCCCATCTTATTCTCCGCCAAACTCATGCTCAATCGCATTCCAACCATTTTTTTTTCTGCTAAAACCTCTATCCTTGGTGTCATTTTTGTCCTATTATTTAATTCTTTTAACCTGTTTTTTAAATTTCATCAAGTCATGGTAAAATGGAAAATATATTTTGCCCATAGTTATTACATTTATATCTAAATTACTCTTTACCTCTAGCAGTCGCCTTGGTTCAGACTAAAAAAATTGCTTAAATAATAGAAAGTATAATTTTGTTTTATCTCTAACAAATGTTAGTTCAAATTTTAATGTAAATCTCTAAACCGAATTTGTAATAAATTGCCTGAACCAACCACCAAATTATGGCTGAACCAAAACCAAAACATCAACTAAGATTCACTCAAGTTTGGCGAGTAGGGGGGTGCTGGCAAATTTAAAAACCTCACGCAGATTTCGCAGATGCTTTAATGTGTAAATGATTTCGCAGATAATTTATTTAGAGTACTTAATAAATTATTAATCTGTGCATCTGTGGCATACGGGTCTTTGGTCGTTGCTTTGTCTGCCGTTTTTGTTTACCTTAGCCTTGGCGTAGGTAAAAGCTTTAGCGAAGGCAGAGTCTTTGGACTTTGGTATGCCTAAAAAGAATAATCTGTGCATCTGTGGCATACGGGTCTTTGGTCGTTGCTTTGTCTGCCGTCTTTGTTTACCGAAGCCTCGGCGTAGGTAAAAGCTTTAGCGAAGGCAGAGTCTTTGGACTTTGGTATGCCTATAATGATTAATCTGTGCATCTGTGGCTAATAGTTGTTATCAATAAAATTGAATCACCACCCTCACATCTGCGAAATCTAAATACCAGCAAACGCAAATCCCCTATATCTGCGTGAAATAGCCCCAATAAACCAAAAATTAATCCCATCCCAAAACGCCAGCCGCCAGTTGCCAGAAGCTAGCTGCCAGAAGCCAGCTGCCAGAAACCAGAAACCAGCCGAGCCTTTCCCAAACCTCAATGGCTATGGACCATGGACTATGGACCATCGACTATTTCCTCCCCCATTAACAATTATTTCATCTTAAGTTAACACTGACTTCCAACGCGAAGGCCACCTTTGCTAAAACCAATGACGTGAGTTCAACAAAAAAACGCAAAATCGATCTCCTGGTTATTTCAGATGTTCACCTCGGAACCTATGGCTGCCAAAGTAAAGCTCTACTTAATTATCTTAATAGCATTAAACCCAAAAAAGTTGTTCTAAACGGCGATATCATTGATATGTGGCAGTTCAGTAAACGCTATTGGCCAAAGTCGCACATGAAGGTGATTCAACGCATCATTAAGTGGTCTAGCGAGGGAATTCCTGTACACTACATCACCGGTAACCACGATGAAATGCTCAGAAGATTTGCCGGATTTAAAATGGGTAAACTCAGCATTGAAAATAAACTAATACTCGATTTAAACGGAAAAAAAACATGGATTTTTCATGGGGATGTGTTCGATGTTACCATGAAGCATTCTAAATGGCTTACCAGACTAGGGTCTCATGGATATGATTTACTAATTCTTATTAATGCTTTTGTGAATTGGTTTTCTGTGAAAATGGGACGTGGTAAAATTTCGCTTTCTAAAAACATTAAAAATAGCGTGAAACAGGCGGTAAAGTTTATTAACGACTTCGAAAAAATAACCGCTGATATTGCCATTGCCAATAAGTATGATTTTGTGTTGTGTGGACATATTCACCAACCAGAAATGAAAACCATTACCACCGAAAAGGGTAGCGTACAATACCTCAATTCTGGCGATTGGATTGAGAATTTAACCGCACTAGAGTATAACAACAAAGAATGGTCTCTCTACAAATACAATGAACAGGATTTTGAATCCAGTGATGATATAGAAGATGAAAACTCGCTTATTACCATGAGCAAGGATAAAATATTTAACCAAATGTTTGAGGAGTTTGTAAGAGCAACCGAAACAGAGGAGCACCCTGTAAAAATAGATGAGCCTGGACATAAAGAAAATGCATTACCACTAGAGTACCTAGAAGCAATAACAAAACAACCTGCAACAGAAGAACCAGCGCCAACCGCCTCAACCACACAACCTCAAGCTTCTGCCTCATGAAAATCCTTTACGCAGTTCAAGCAACGGGCAACGGACATATAACCAGAGCAATTGAGCTAATTCCGCATTTTCAAAAATGGGGAGAGGTAGATATTTTGGTGAGCGGAATTCAATCGGATATAGAATTGCCTTTTAAGGTGAAATACCGCTTTACCGGACTCTCATTCGTTTTTGGAAAATCAGGTGGTGTGGATGTTTGGCAAACCTATTGGCGCATGAAGTCCTTTAAACTTCTAAAGGAAATTAATAAACTGCCCATCGAAAAATATGATTTAGTAATAAGCGATTTTGAACCAGTTTCTTCTTGGGCTGCTATGAAAGCAGGCAAACCTTGTATTGGCTTGAGCAACCAAGCTGCTACCCTGCATCCGCTAGCTCCTATTCCCAAAAAGATGGATGTTTTAGGTAAACTTGTTTTAAACCATTATGCGCCTGTTACCTTTGCTTATGGCTTTCATTTTAAGTCCTTGGATCAGCACATTTTTACCCCTATTATTAGAAGGGAGGTGCGCCAAATTCAGCCTACTTCCGAAGGTCATTACACCGTCTATCTGCCTTCTTATTCGGATGAAAAAATAATAAAATGCCTAAGAAAAATCGATGCAGTGAAATGGCAGGTTTTTAGCAAGCATTCCAAAAAGAAATACAAAGAGAAAAATATACAAATTTATCCCATCAATAGCTCTCAATTTCTAGATAGCTTGGCTTCTTCAGAAGGTGTGCTTTGCAATGCCGGATTTGGTACCACTAGCGAAGCGCTATTCCTAAATAAAAAACTTCTGGTTATTCCCATGAAGAGCCAAATAGAACAGCATTGCAATGTGGCTATGCTCAAATCAATGGGTGTTGCTTCCATCAAAAAATTAAACAAAAAGAATGTGCCCAAAATTGAAGAATGGGTATTAAGCAATACTGTGGTAGAGGTAGATTACCCCGACCAATCGAGTCAAATAGTGGAGATGATTGTTCAAAACCATGCAGGTCATTCGCAAAAAAATACCAACCTTAGCAAACTCAACTCAAATATCTACAAGCATATTTAGCCGACTTTTGCATCCATGAATCCACTCAATATTAACCTTAAAGGCAGCTCTTTTGAACCCGATTTTTCTTGGGGAGTTTCTACTTCTGCTTTGCAAACAGAGGGTGCATACCGTGCCGATGGCAAAGGTCCTTCTATCTGGGATGAATTTGTAGATAACAACCAAATTCCCAATAACGACACGCATTACCAGGCCACCAATTTCTATGAGAACTATCAAAAGGATATAGATATTGTAAAAGAATTAGGTATCCCTCACTTTAGGTTCTCCCTCTCTTGGCCAAGAATCTTGCCAGATGGCATTGGACAAATCAATGAAAAAGGCATAGAATTCTACCATAAGGTAATTGATTATTGCCTCCAATTAAATATCACTCCTTGGGTAACGCTTTATCATTGGGATTTGCCTTTGGCTTTAGAGAAAAAAGGTGGTTTCACCAACAGAGAAATACTTATTTGGTTCGAACATTATATTGAAGTTTGCATGCAACATTTTTCTCCCAAAGTAAATCATTGGATGGTCTTAAACGAACCACTGGTTTTCACGGGAGCAGGCTATTTTGCTGGGGTTCATGCGCCGGGTAAAAAGCAACTTAAGAACTTTCTTCCTGCAGCTCACCATGCTGTATTGGTTCAGGCCCTTGGATTTAGACTCATCAAAAAACACAACCCTAACGCCCAAGTGGGAACCACTTTTAGTTGCTCGCATCTAACTCCTTATTCAAATAAACCTTCGCACATTCAAGCTACTCATAGAATGGACGCCCTCCTCAATAGGTTATTTATTGAACCTTCCTTGGGTTTAGGCTACCCAACAGAGGATATTCCCATCTTAAAGAAAATGCAAAAGTATATTCTGCCCCAAGATGAACAACTCATGAAAGTGCATTTCGATTTTATTGGCATCCAACTATATACCAGAGAAGTAATTAGCTATAGCCTTTTTACCCCTTATTTACATGCCAAAATAATACCTGCCAACAAACGCAAAGTGCACCACACAAACATGAATTGGGAGGTTTACCCCAACGCCATTTACCAAATGGTGAAAAAGTTTAGCGCTTACCATGGGGTAAAAAAAATATTCATCACAGAAAATGGTGCTTCTTTCACAGATGAACTCATTTTAAATAGGGTAGAGGATACCCAAAGAATTCATTACCTACAAAAACACATCGAATCACTGTACCTCGCTAAGCAAGAATTCCCTAAGCTTAAGGGCTATTTTGTTTGGTCGCTCACCGATAATTTTGAATGGGCAGAGGGCTTTGCGCAAAGGTTCGGACTCGTTTACATAGATTATCCAACGCAAAATAGATACATCAAAAATTCTGGCTACTGGTATAGAAATTTCCTCAGCGACGCATACTAATTTTTATTTTCCCTATTAAAAATTTATCATTGAGACTGCAAAAAATTGCAATCTCTAATTAAATAAAATGATTACAACCGACCTAATTGTTGCCCTTATAACCCTTGTCTCCCTAGAAATTATCCTTGGAATCGACAATGTAATTTTTATCTCCATCATCTCAGAAAAATTGCCCAAAGAGCAACGTGATAAATTACGTAAAATGGGTATCGGATTGGCCATGGTGATGCGCCTAGTGCTGCTTACCGCCATTTCTTATATCATGAAATTAGAGCACCCCCTCATCGAAATTAATGGCACAGATATTTCTGGTAAGGACATGATTCTTATTGTGGGTGGGGCTTTTCTACTGTATAAAAGTACCAAAGAAATTTACGAGAAAACAGAAAATGACCATGCCGAGGCAGACATCAAAAAGATGAAGAAAGCCAGCTTTGGAGATTTACTTCTTCAAATCCTTGTCCTAGATATCGTGTTCTCTATCGACTCAATTATCACCGCCGTGGGTATGGTAGATAATATTTATATCATGTACGCGGCCGTTATTATCTCCGTAGGCATCATGATGTGGGCCTCTGGCTCTATTAGCAAGTTCATTCACGATCATCCTTCGTTTAAAATTCTTGCCCTTTGCTTCCTTATTGTAATTGGTATTTCGCTTATCGCAGAGGGTTTCGGACACGGCATCCCTAAAGGATATATCTACTTCTCAATGGCCTTCGCTTTCCTAGTAGATGTAATTCAAATGAAGACTTCAAAGCCTGCCACAAAGAAGGATACCCCAGCTCCTACAAAAGCGGCTAAAAAATAAGCTTCGGTTCAAGCCAAAGCCTGCAAAAAATAGATAAAATTATAGCCTTCGGTTTAAACCATATTAGGCTAACTTATAGTTCATTTTTATGTTTCGGTTCGAACCAAAGCATACCTGAAATAGCTTTGCCCAATCGCTAATTTAGCGGTTAAATCGCATACGCATTCCTTTGTTACTTTCGTCGAATTTGCCGTTCTCAAAAACCAAATTCCCATTCACAAAAGTATGCGTTACCACCGAGTCAAATTGCTCGCCTTCAAACGGACTCCATTGGCATTTATACAAAATATTTTCTTTACTCACCACATAAGATTGGTTCAAATCTACCAAAACCAAATCTGCGTAAAACCCTTCTCTAATATAACCCCTGCGGTCTATCTCAAACAATATGGCCACATTGTGACAAGCCTTCTCAACTATCTTCTCTAAGCTAATTTTACCTTGCTTATACAATTGCAACAAGGCATTTAAACTGTGCTGAACCAATGGTCCGCCCGATGGTGCTTTTAAATAACTTTGCTCTTTCTCAGCTATCGTATGCGGCGCATGGTCGGTTGCTATTACATCTATCTTATTGTCCAAAACTGCTTGCAAAATCGCATCTCTATCACTACTCTTTTTCACCGCCGGATTCCACTTAATCCAATTGCCTTTGCGGGCATAATCTTCCTCACTAAACCAAAGGTGATGAATGCATGCTTCTGCCGTTATTTTTTTCTGAACCAATGGAATATTTGCATCAAATAATTCCAATTCCTTGGCTGTGCTTATATGCAATATATGCAAGCGTGTACCATGCTTCTTTGCCAGCGATACCGCATAAGAAGAGGATAAATAACAAGCTTCTTCACTTCTTATTTTAGGATGATAACTGGCATCAATATCTTCGCCAAATTGAGCCACTATCTCTGCCTGATTTTGCTTTACCAATGGGTCCTTCTCACAATGCGTAGCTATCAATGTTTTTACTTCTCTAAAGATTGCCTCCAATGCTTCTGGATCATCCACCAACATATCGCCAGTGCTAGATCCCATAAATATTTT
>JBILVK010000136.1:0-6764 GCA_044370475.1 Bacteroidia bacterium | reverse complement strand
GGAGGTGGTGCACTTAAATTTTTTGCCTGGGTGCTTTGCACCAATGCCGGATAAACTAACGCAAGAAGCAGCAACAAAAAAGTGGCATAGCCAGTTAACTTCTTTTGTTTGAAAATTCGATATTCCATATCAGTATTTGTGTTCATGGTTACGTATCGTAGTTGAATTTCAAGGGCGTAAAGTTAGTAGGTGTTTGCCTAAGACAGAAGATTTTAGGCCCGTCTAGACGCAATTCACCCTAGCGGCTTGTGGATAACTGCCAACAAAAAAAAGCATCTTAATTTTCCCTAAATGGGAAATTAAGATGCTTCCAAAGCCACAACTACCAAGGAAAAAGATGCCTTGGTTTTGCAATAAAACTAAATAAATGCGACACTATTTAAATTCGCAGACTAACCAATTACATCAATCTGCAATCAAACAAAAGTTGTTTATTTACTATTAGAATAGGGCGTATATGAACAAAGTGTAAACTTTTGAGGATAATGAACACCAAAATTTAGTTTTATCCAGCCTTTTCTTCCAATTTACCATCGGCATGTTTGGCAAATCTGCTGCGGTTACGCCCATGAACCTGGTCATATTTAGGCCAAGGCCATCCTCCAAACTGCGTTTTGTGGTAATCATCAAACGCTTGATTTATCTCTTCTTTGGTGTTCATTACAAAGGGACCATATTGCATCACAGGTTCGTTAATGGGTTTACCTTGCAATACCAAAATACTACTTGGCAAGTCACCAGATTTTATACTTAATTCTTGGTTTGCATGCACCACAATGGCATGGTATGGTTTAATGCTTTTATCTGCCACTTGCAAAACATCTCCTTCATAAAAACACAAAGTACGGTTAATGCCATCACTTGCTTTTGGCAGCGTAAAATGGGCATGAGCTTCCATTTTCATATTCCATACCGCCACCTCATTGCTTGCATCGGCAGCCCATGAATTAGGCGGCGGAGCAGGTGCTACCACCTTTCCTAATTTGCCCGCAATAACCTCTACCGAAGTTTTTTTGCCAGCCATATCTTTGTGCACATGCTCATGAATAGACTCGCGCCACAACATCGTAAAATGCGGTGCAACCATTTTATTTCTTTTGGGTAGGTTCAGCCAGATTTGAAAAAGCTCCATGGGATTGGCCTTATCTTGATGTATAAGCGGAAACATTTCTGAATGCTGCACACCTCTTCCGGCCGTCATCCATTGCACATCTCCATCTCCATATCTGCCTGCCGCACCCATAGAATCTGCATGGTCAACAATGCCCTTGCGCACAACCGTAATAGTCTCAAAGCCACGGTGTGGGTGACCAGGAAAGCCAGGCACCGTTTTGCCATGATACATCCTAAAACCATCTTTTATGATAAAATCATCGCCCATATGTCGGCCCTGCATAGAAGTGGTTGGACCCATTACTTCATTGCCTTTAGGGAAAGCATCCTCGTGGTGTACACAAAACAAAAAAGGGTCGGCAGTTTCCCATTGAAAGCCCAATGGTTTTATATCAATAATTGGATTCATACGTTTAGGTTTAGCTTGTAAAGTTTCTTTAATGCTCGCTGTAACTCCATCAATGGGCACTGTAATAGCAGCTCCTAAAGCCAGCGATAAGCGCTCCAAAAATCTACGACGCGGTAATGGGTTTTCCATGTGCTCAAAATTTGATGTCAAAATAACAAAATTAGTTCACAAATTGTTTGTCACAATTTCTTTCGGTCTGAACCAAAGCGTTTGCGACAGGTAGGCATTTTTGGATCAAACAAAAATGAGTATTATTGCCCAACCTGTATGCTATCACAAGAATCGATTTTATATTTAGCCAAACAATTAAGCATTGGCCCCAAGCAAGTAACAAGTACTTTACAACTCATAGAAGAGGCTTGCACCACCCCGTTTATTGCGCGCTACCGCAAGGAAGCCACTGGTGGATTAGACGAGGTACAAATTGAAGCAATACGACAAGGTGCAGCAGAATTAGAATCGCTGTCTAAGCGCAAAATTGCCATCCTAAATTCCATTGAACAGCAAGGGAAACTCACGGTGCAATTGCGCGCAAAAATTGATGCATGTTGGTTAGAGACCGAATTGGAAGATTTGTATTTGCCTTATAAACCTAAGCGTAAAACACGTGCCAGTGTGGCGCGAGAAAAAGGTCTTGAACCTTTGGCGCAATGGCTCATGTTAGAAACCTACGAGAACATTGAACGTAAGGCATCTGCTTTTGTTAAGCCTGGTGCTTGTGCCAATGTAGAAGAGGCTTTGCAGGGTGCCAGAGATATTATGGCCGAATGGGTAAGTGAGGATGCTGGGGTAAGGGCATACTTGCGCAATAGTTTTGAAAAGTATGGTGAGTTAGGTGCCAAGGTAGTTAAAGGCAAGGAGTTAGAAGGGGCAAAGTACCGCGATTATTTTGCGTATAATGAGTCTGTGAGTCGTTGTCCTTCGCATAGGTTATTGGCATTGTTTAGGGGCGAGGAAGAGGGCTTTTTGCGGGTGTCTTTAGCGCCAGATGAAGAGCGTGCGGTAGCAGATATTACGCGTAATTTTGTGCGACGCAAAACCGATAGTGGGGTGCAAATAGAAATGGCAGTGAAGGATGCTTATAAGAGGTTGCTTTCTCATTCTATAGAAAATGAGGTGCGCAAATTATATAAGCTTAAGGCAGATGAAGAGGCCATTCATGTGTTTGCAGAAAACGTGAAGCAGCTATTGCTTTCGGCTCCTCTGGGCAATAAGCGTATATTGGCTATTGACCCTGGATTTAGATCTGGGTGCAAGGTGGTTTGTTTAAACGAAGAGGGAATGCTTTTGCAAGAGACTGTAGTATATCCGCATGAACCGCAACGGCAAGTTTCGGCAGCGAGTGATACCTTGCGGCGTTTGGTTCAGACCGAAAAAATAGAGGCCATAGCCATAGGCAATGGTACCGCGGGGAGAGAGACAGAGGAGTGGGTAAAGGGGATTGATTTGCCAGATGGATTGCAGGTGTTTATGGTGAACGAAAATGGGGCTTCTGTTTACTCTGCTTCTGCTATTGGGAGGGAAGAATTTCCTGATAAGGACATAACCGTAAGAGGGGCCGTTTCTATAGGAAGGCGCTTGGCAGACCCTTTGGCAGAGCTGGTTAAGATAGATGCTAAGTCTATTGGTGTGGGACAATATCAGCACGATGTAGATCAATTGCGCTTAAAGCAAAAATTGGATACAGTGGTTGAATCTTGTGTAAATTTAGTGGGTGTAAATGTAAATACGGCGAGCAAAAGTTTGCTTACTTATGTGTCTGGATTAAATGAACAATTGGCACAAAATATATTGAATTATAGAACGCAAAATGGCGCTTTTAAAAGTCGCTCAGAGTTAAAAAAGGTTCCTCGTTTAGGGGCAAAAGCTTTTGAACAAAGTGCTGCTTTCTTGCGTATACCAGGGGCTAAGAATGTTTTGGATAATACAGCAGTGCATCCAGAGAGTTATGAGTTGGTAGATAAATTGGCTGCAAGTTTGGGAGCAAAGGTGCCCGATTTAATTGCCAATGCTGAGTTAAGAAAGCAAATTAATACGGGAAGTTTTTCTTCTTTTGGTGAATATACCTTGCGTGATATTTTGGCTGAGTTGGCAAGGCCTGGCAGAGACCCGCGCGAGAAATTGGTGGCATTTTCTTTTGCAGATGTTAAGAAGCCTGAGGACTTATATGAGGGTATGGTTTTGCCTGGAATTGTAACCAATATTACCCGCTTCGGGTGCTTTGTAGATATTGGTGTTAAGCAAGATGGCATGGTTCATATTTCGCAAATGGCAAACAGGTATGTGAGTGATCCTAATACTGTGGTAAAATTGCAACAGGTATTGCAAGTTAAGGTACTTGAAGTTGATTTGGCGCGCAAGCGCATTGCCTTATCTATGCTGGTTTAAACTATAGTTGTTCACTCTTTTTAGAAGTTAAAGAGTGTCGTTACCATTTGTTAATACTGTGCTCTATAAAATTTATGTGTGCTATCTAACACAATGCCATTTTGGGCAAACCAGTTAACAAATGCATCCCATTTTTCTTTGTTTTGTGAAATCCATTGCTGACAATTTTTTTCATCACCCTTCATGAGTAACCAATGATTATAAGCTTCTAGATGATTTGCCTCCTTTAGTTGTTTTTGATAGTCAAACAAAATGTTTGGATACGTTTTGTCATATCCATTGCTATAATAATTGTCAACAAAAGAGCTTCTGATATTAGATAAAGAATTTATGTCAATGTTTTTTATTGCCAAAATAGAGAACATTAAGGTAGGTTCGTAAACACCCACCCCATAGGGGAATTTCATTTTACTTGGATCGGAAAGTGCTTCTATGGAGATGTTTGAATTTTTGCTAAAACTTACCGCATAGGAAGTGTCGTTTATAATTTTTATTTCACTCTTATAAGTGTCAAAAAGTAGCTTGCTAATTTCTGCTGTTCTTTGACTATTCCGTTCAAGATTCATAAACAATTCGCCATAAATCATTCCCCATACTTCTTCTGTACTTGCGCAATAGATTTTGGAAGCCCAATAATAATTAGATGAATATTTTGGAGCCACTTCTATTCCCTTTTCAAAAAAGTTTAATGCTTTTGAATATTCTTTTTTATCCATTTGCATAATACCCGATTCTAAATGCAAATTGCCCGAATTAGGAAATTTTTTGATTCCCAAAGCATAGGTTTCAATGGCTTTTTCTGGCTGACCACTGTTATCATAGGCGTTGCCTAATAATTGATAAGTTCTATCGTTTGCATTCTTATGATCAATGATTTTTTCGAGGTATTTTATGGTGGTTTTATAATCTTTTTTTAAGTAATACGCATAGCCTAATTCGTAGGGATAATTGATGTTTTCTGGATCAAGTTTTTGCGATTCCTCTAGCAGTTTAATGCTCTCCTCAATCTTGCCATTATCCATCAGTTTTACCGCCTCATTTCCCTTTTTTAAGGCGAGCTCTTGCTTGGTAGTTTGGGCGTAAATTGCGTGTAAAGAAAATAGGATGACTAAGATGCTCAGAAAAGCTTTTCTCATGATGGTATTTGTTTTGATACTTACCTATCTCATTCCCATTGCTAAAACAGCAAATACTATAATAAGGGCATAGATGGATAAAATAACCAAAGTGGTTATGCCCATAAATTTAAAAAGCGATTTAAGTTTAGAGAAACCAGAAAGAACTGTTTCTTCATCATTTGAATCTAGACCGTTTTTAATAGATTTAGAGAAGCTGTATAAATAGCTGGTTGGGAAATAATAGAGGGCGCCCATAGCCAAGTAAATGATTCCCATCCATTGTGGTAATCCTCCTGTGTTTCTTGCCAAGGGGTTAGTGAGGCCCGAAATAAATACCAATGCAATTATTACTAGTATGCCTAAGCCTACAAAGCCTACAATGGCAAGCAACTTGCCCCATTTTGCGGTTTCTCTTAAATGACTATTCAGTTCATCATTGGTAAAAAATACAGAGCCTTCAATTTTGTTTGGTTCATTTGTTTCCATCGTGTTATTGGTTTATAAATTTATTTGGCCATTTTAAAAATCAAATTTTAAACTAAAATAATCTTTCTTTTGATTTTTCACCCAAATTATTTCTGAAAGGCTGTATACACTGCTAGCGAGTGCCATTGTTCTTGATATTGGTAATAATCTTTGAAGTGCGCTTCTTTAATAAAGCCCATTTGTTCTAATAAGTATATGGCACTTCGGTTGTTTGGCGAAACCCTTGCCTCTATGCTGTGAAGGTTCATGGTTTCAAATCCAAATTGTATGATTTGTTTTACGGCTTTCGCTGCTATGCGTTTTCCCCAGGCATCCGGACTCATTTCACCGCCAATTTCTGCTCTTAGATTTTGCGTATCTATCTTATTAAAACCACAACTCCCGATAAAAGTATTTGAGCTTTTTAGAACACCTCCCCAAGCTATCATCGATTTGTCTTCATAGCCTTTAATAACGCGTTGGATCAGACCGTGAGCACTTTCTATGCTATCCATTCTATCTCTGTGTATAAAGGCACTGATGCGTTCGTTTTGCCTAAATTCTAAAATCTTCTGGGCATCTTCTATCACTATATTTCTAAGCAATAGACTATCTGTTTCAATAACAGGAAAGGCTTCAAATACTTGGTGGTTAAAGCCTATCATGCATATTTTTCTTTTAACCACTTAAGGTTAAATTGAATAATTTTTACCAGCTCTTTTGGGTTAATATCACTCAATTTTTTCACATAAATACAAGCCTTGCCCATTTTAAATTTACCTAAGTTTAATAATAGATGTGCATGTTCATCTAAGCCAGAATATACATACAAAGATATGGCCGCTTTACGTGGTGAAAATGCCACCAATGGCGCATCTCCTTCGTGACCGCTATCGTATTTATAATGATAAGTGCCAAAGCCAATAATGCTTGGTCCCCACATCTTAGGCTCATACCCAGTGGCCTGATACATGATATCAATTAGCTCATGGCTATCTAGTTTCTTTTGCTCTGTGTCGGCAAAGGCATCTATAAAGGCCATTACATCTTGTTTAGTTTCCGCTGTTTTATTTTTTGCCATACTTTTCTTGGTTGTTTTTTACCCTAAAAGCCACAATTTTTTTGATTAAGCTATAAGGTATGGGCTTGTCTAATGGGAACTGCACAGAGCCTTTACCTTGTTTGTATTTTGATAATTCTTTTTCAAATTTTTCGTGACCAGTAGGAGTGGCATAGAAGCCAATATGGTTGGCGTATCCTGCAAAATAAAC
>JBILVK010000048.1:0-22284 GCA_044370475.1 Bacteroidia bacterium | reverse complement strand
CCATCGTATTTCTTTAAAATGGTGTTTTTGGTAGAAAGGTATAAAGGCCAATTTTTGCTCAATGCCATGTTAAAGCAAGAGTGTGCAAAGCCCATAATACTTTCGTCGGTATTATACATGGTTAATGCAACGCCATCGCCTTTAAAGTTGTATACTTCAAACTCTTGAACAGTTCCATCTTCGCCTTCAAATTTTACCGTTAATTTTCCTTTTCCTTTGGTTACAAAATCGGTAGCGCGGTATTGATCTCCAAATGCGTGTCTGCCAATCATGATTGGGGCTGTCCAGTTTGGAACCAAGCGAGGTACATTGCTACAAACAATTGGTTCGCGAAAAACAGTACCATCTAAAATATTACGGATGGTTCCGTTCGGACTCTTCCACATTTGCTTTAAGCTAAATTCTTTTACGCGCGCTTCGTCTGGAGTAATGGTTGCGCATTTAATACCTACGCTGTATTTTTTGATAGCCTCTGCAGAATCAACGGTCACTTGGTCGTTGGTGGCATCGCGGTGCTCCATGCCTAAATCGTAGTACTTAATATCTAAATCTAGGTAAGGAAGAATCAATTTGTCTTTGATGAATTTCCAGATAATGCGGGTCATTTCATCGCCATCTAGTTCTACAACCGGATTGGCTACTTTTATTTTGCTCATTTTTTAATTTTTTTGAGTGGTCTTTAAAGCCTCAATATTACTCAAATTCCAGTAAAAAGAAAATGATGAAACCCCATATTGTTGCAGTTTTTTAGCAGAAAATTCTACTTATTTAAAATCTATAATAGCAGGAGTAATCCCAATTCTAAGGTTTTCTTGGTATTTAAAAATGGATTTCATATCACGCGGATTGAGACTTTCAAAGTAGGGTTTACCTTCTGGGTCTAAGAAAGATATGGTGATATTGGTTTTCTCCTCTTTCCACAGGTATTCGCCCGTTCTAAGGTTTATCACATTAAATTTGCCCCCTTTATACTTGTAGGCTGAGTAGGAATAAGCCTTTTCAGTTACCACCATTTTGCCATTTTTTGATTCCTTCACAGCAGGCACTTTAATGAGGGTATCTATAATTGAACCGCCATTATTAATCAACATATAATCGCCAAAAAAGCAAAGTTCTAATGCATCAACTTTCCTGGTTAAACCGTTAAAATAAGCAGGAAATTGTCGTTCATTAATCACAGGCTGTAATTGCGCATCTATCATCAGATTTTCAGCCCCTTTGTTTAGCAATATCAATGGTTTTCGGTCCGAACCAAAGCCGCTCCAAGGGATTTCTTTAAGGTCTAAAAAGCTGTTAAATTGAAACGGAAGCAATTCATTTCCATTAAGGTCAATAAGGCCATATAGCCCTCCTTTTTTGGCAATAAGTGGTTTATTAGGGATTAGTACCCGTGTATTATTCACAAAAGTATCTACCCTTACTTTCGTATAGTCATTGGGGTCAATTGGAACCTCCACATACTCCGAATCTATCCAATTTCTACTTTCTTGGTAACTGTCGCCTAAATTCAAATTTCCAATCTTCATGTGCACAAACACATGCACTTCTTCATAAATAGGTTCAAGCCTAGAAAGCTCCTCGCCATTTTCGTTTAAGAATATTACCCCAGTTAATTTCCCTTTTTGCAAGCCCTTCACCATTTGGGCTTGGGTACTAAGGGTAGCAACAATTAACAATAAAATTGCGAGTAGTTTTTTCATGGTTCTATATACTTATTATCTAGCCCTAAACGAAATTTGAAATGGAATATTGTTTAGTCTTGTTAGTTTTAATTTGAGCTTAATATCAGATAGTTAGGAGTTGTTCAGTGCAATCAAAGTGCCTCAAACACAATAGCTGCACCTTGACCAACACCAATACACATGGTTGCTACACCATACTTAACTTTGCGTTTACGCATTTCGTGAATTAAGGTGGTACTTATGCGTGAACCACTGGCGCCCAATGGGTGACCAATTGCTATAGAACCGCCATTTACATTAACGATGCTTGGGTTCAGACCGAGCTCTTGCATGCATGCTAAACCTTGTGAGGCAAAGGCTTCATTGAGTTCAAAAAGGCCAATATCTGCAACGCTTAAGCCGGCTCTTTGTAAGGCTTTTTGGGTGGCAGGCACCGGACCAATACCCATGATGGCGGGGTCAACGCCAGCAATAGATTTGGAGACGATGCGGGCAATAGGTTGCAAATTATAGCGCTTAACGGTTTCCTCGCCTGCTAATAATAGCATGGCAGAACCGTCGTTTATACCGCTTGAATTACCTGCAGTTACCGAGCCATCTTTTTTAAATGCAGGCTTCAATTTAGCCAATTCTTCGAGGCTGCTTAAACGTGGATGTTCGTCTTTATTAAATATTTTTGGATCACCTTTTTTCTGTGGAATATTTACGGCAATAAGCTCTTCTGCAAAGCGGTTTGCTTCGTGTGCGGCTTGGTATCTTATTTGAGATTCTGCTGCAAATGCATCTTGTGCCTCGCGTGAAATATTCCATTTTACTGCAACGTTTTCTGCGGT
Source organism: Bacteroidia bacterium (assembly GCA_044370475.1). Lineage (GTDB taxonomy): Bacteria > Bacteroidota > Bacteroidia > UKL13-3 > UKL13-3 > B1. The sequence continues at coordinate 19,769 of JBILVK010000048.1, read as the reverse complement.
TTCGCCCATGCTAAATGGGTGGTGTAAGGCGCTTAAGGCTTTGTTGGTAAAGCGCCAGCCAATGGTAGTATCATAAATTTCTGGCACGCGCGAAAATGCGGTATCTGCTTTGGCCATCACAAATGGGGCTCTACTCATGCTTTCAACGCCGCCAGCTATATATAAATCGCCATCACCGGCTTGTATGGCTCTGCTGGCATCCATGATGCTTTGTAGTCCGCTAGCACATAAACGGTTTACCGTAATGCCTCCAATATGAACAGGCAAACCTGCCAATAATAAGGCCATGCGCGCCACGTTTCTATTGTCTTCACCGGCTTGGTTGGCATCGCCAAGGATAACATCTTCAATGGCATTTACATCTACCAATGGGTTGCGTTCTATTAAGGCTTTAATGGCAATAGCTGCCAAATCATCTGGCCGAACCGAGCTCAAAGCGCCAGCGTATTTCCCTACAGGCGTGCGCAGGGCATCAATTACAAATACATCTTTCATGGTCAATAAATAGACTGCAATAATACATAAAACGGATGTAATGGAAGGTAGTTTAGCTAATTTTTAATCATCCAAGCCTTTGCCATCCAGTATTTTTTGCAAGTACTTTTCTATTCTTGCTTCTCTCGTTTTAGATTGTTTGGGTGCCGAAAAATATAGTAAATACCCTCTTTGTCGACCAGGACTTAATGATTGAAAAGCTGTTTTCAATTCTGCCATATCTGCTAACACAAGCTCAAATTCCACCGGCATTTTGTATTCCGTTGTTTTTTTGAGCTCCACCTTTAAACCTGCCTTGTTATTTTGAATGGCTTCTTTTAGGTAGGATTTTAGGGTAGATTTTTGCATGAGAATTTCATCAACACTTTTAAATCTAATTTGCCTAGCCGATTGCACATTTGCTGTTTGTTGTACCAATATCTTTTTGGGGTCTTTTAGCAAAGCTCCTTGCATGAAAAGCAATGCACAATAGTCCTTAAAACCATGAATCAAAACGATATTGCTTTTATCGATAACATAACAAGGGCAACCCCATTTTAATTCTTCCTCTAATTTACAATCAAAAACCAAGTTTCTCAATTCTGAATATGCCTCTTGCCATTTAGAAGGCTTGTTAAAAAACCAGTCAACATTTGGATTCATAATTTACATCCGTTTTTTAAAACTTAACCAAATTTAAGATTTTTACCCCAAACAATTAACTTATTTTAGGGTGTTGCATAGCTCGCATATAACAGCATTCTATTTCTAAATTTTATTGTTAAAGCGCTAAATATTTAGCTATTTTGGTTTGCTTTTTTTATTTTGTGATTCGTTGGTAAACTACCTGTTTTTCTTGGTGTTTGAAATTTGTTTGCAAGGAACCTAAATGATAATAGATGATTATTTTGACAGGATTGTTCTGCCATAAAGTGCTTGCACATGTCTTGCATTGTTGCCTTCTATTTTATTGATGGCTTCGATCTGTTCGGCAGAAGCTTCAAAAATATGCTTGCTTATATACCATCTTACAGATTCTGTATAAGGTGGTGTGGTTAAGGATCCTTTATAGCTATAATAATTTCCTTTTAATTCTTTAGGAATGGTGCCAAACAAGTCAGCTAGTTTAACAGTTTTTGTTTTTAAAGGTGCAGTTTCATGCTCTTCTTTGGGGATGGCTTTCAGAAAATCAGCAATGAATTTATTCTCCTTGCCTTCCTTAAATAGGACCCCAATTACTAAGTATTGTGGTGTAGCATTTTTGTCGGCATTAGGCATCAGGTTTACAATGTGCATTTCCATAGGATAGGTGATGCCGTCTATTAAATGTTCTGAAGGGGTATGAAAGTGACATTGCTTAAATGCAAAGGTCGTATCATCCTGTGTAATTGTACTTCCTTCTGCAAAATCAAGTTGTACGGTATGACCTAAGTTTTCTATTTTATTTACCTCATCTTTAAAATACAAAGTGATATTGTGTTTTCCACTTTCATTAGCCGAAGAAATAATATTGATGGGTGATTGTTCAAAGCCATGATCGAGACCTGGCATAATATATTCTTGTTGTTTTTTTGTTTCAGCATCAGGTGTTGTAGCATTTACATCATTAGCGGGTACTATGCTGTCTTTGGATGTGTTTGCTTGTTTTGTTTGCTCACCACATGCTGCGATTACTATGGCCAAAGCATAAATGATTGTTTTAAAGTTGAATTTCATAAAATATACAGATTATGTTAATTAATTAATTGATTTATTGAATTTATAAGTAGCACTCATTTGCAATCGAACAGATGTTCCTTTTTACCCTTTAGTGCTATGCGTTGGCCTGCAACCTATATGGTTAGATGTTGTTATTTGCCTTATTTTTGTTTGTCATTAAAGTATTTTTCAATTTCCGTAATAGCATTGTCAAGGCCGTTTTCGTTTCTAATTGCTTGTCCAACGGTTAAAACCTTGTTTTTGATTTCGTCCGTTTGTACAACCTTAATGGCTGAAATAAGTTTGTTTGTTGTAAGTAATTTTGCCGGAATATGAATGCCCAACTTTCTCTGTTCAACAATTTTTCCCCAAGTTGGCTGGTCGGTATAAAATGACACAATAACTACTGGTATATGATTTCGAAGCATTGTTGCCAAAGTTCCTGCTCCTCCATGAAAAACGCCTACTTTACATTGTGGTAAAATTATTTCGTGATTTACATATTTGCTTACAAATAGCTTACTATTTTTTGGTAAATTGTCAAACTGCGACCAGCCTGTGCAAAATAAAATTCTTTCAGTTGTTTTATCTAAAAGTTCGGAAATAATATTTACAAACTTATTGGTGTTTCCAATTCCATTACTTCCAAAACCAATATAAATTGGTTTTTCTCCTGCCGATAACCACTCAGTAAGTGCAACAGGTGTCTGGTCTAAAAAATGCTTGTCTCTTTTTTGTTTTGGAATATTGATAAATCCTGTGATTTTATGATGGTTTTCCCAATCCTTTGGTTGTGGGATTAAAGATTGGCTAATGCAGTACAAATCCAATACTTTTTGTTTGTCAATGTATGCAACTAAGTTTTCTTTTAATATGTGGAGACCCAATTCTTTTCGGTATTCGTTGGTGTCTTTCTTTACAAATTGCCAAAAGAAATATTGCGCAATTTTATAAGTAAATTTGTTGTACCAAGTAAAGTTTAATAAGTCAAAATCCCCCAATGGAAATTCAGCTGTTGGAACAACTGGTGGCATAAAATAGGTAAGTGCTATTTTTTTCTTTTGTTTTTCAACAATAGCACTTACAATAGGCAATGTCATTGAATTTGCAATTATGAAATCAACCTTTGAAATGGCTTCATAATAACTTATACGCAAAGGTTTTCTATTGTCGTGAAGTACTTTAAAATAATACTTCATTAGTTTAATTGAGTTTTCGGTTTGTAGTATGTTTTGACCTTCAGTAGAGTTCATCATTGTTTCGGCATTTCCCCAAAGTGCTTGAAACGAAACCCCAAAACCTTCTACAAATTCTTTAAAATCTTCTGTCGCAGAAAGTGTTACTTTGTGTCCTTTCTCCATAAGTCCAAGTGCTAATGCAATATATGGTTGCAGGTCGCCTCTTGTTCCGTATGTAAATATTCCTATGTTCATTTATTGTCTTTCAATTGGAGGGTTGTCATTCTAAAGCTCATAAGGTTTTGCGATTGAAGGTGGCGGTTTTTACCACAAGTGTTGATGTGGATTACCAAGCCGCCAATTTGCCAAACTTCTGTAACCTGAATGTGTCTTTGTACATTTTTATTTTGTTTTCTGTTCTTTATAAAATTTAAATGTTTTTCCGTCGTATTTGCACAATTCTGTGCTTAAGCTTTTAAACCAAATATTTCCTTCTTTGTCTTTTAAAATGCCGGTACAGAAAAAATTTGATGCATTGGGAAATACTCCAATTTCAGTTGTGTAATTGATAAATTGTTTACCATCAAAAAAAGTAACACCATCATTTTTGCCGTTATTAAACCAAAGATTTTTGTTGTTGTCTTCTACCATTGTAAAGACCCAATCTTTCAGTACTATGGATGAAAAAGATTTGAAAGTATTGCCATCGTAAATATACAAATGTGGTTTACTTCTTGCGTTAAACCAAACATCGCCATTGCTGGTTTGAATCAATGGTCGTATCCATTCGATGCTATTAACATTATAGTGATTTAATTTTTTTCCATCATAGCAAAACAACCCGTCAGTGCCTCTGCCACCAAACCAAATTTTTCCCGATTTATCCTCAATGATTGATTCAGGTCCAAAAATTTGACCATCTGAAATTGCATAACTAGTTTTGTTTGGCACACCGTCATTCTCGGTAAAATGAGAATAATTTTTACCATCAAATTTGTAAATGCCTTTTTGATTGCCAAACCAAAGATTTCCCTTACTATCTTGCAAAATGCAGTTGATATTATTTTCAATTCGTGCAAATGTTTCGCTACCTGTTTTGGTATAATTTAAGTTGCCTGTTATGGTTGGAATATTTATAATAGAAAATTTCTCATTCATATATGTTGTAATTCCATCATTTGTAGCCAGCCAAATCATTCCTTTGTTATCTTGCAAAATTGAATTAATTCTATTGCTGCTCAACCCATCTTTTTCTGTATAATGTTTGAAAACATTGCTTGACGGACTATACACCGTAACACCAATTGAGTCAACATACCAAATATCGCCATTTTGATCTTGAATAATTGATTGGCTTGCTATAGGTTGAATAAGGTAGCATTGGCAGCTGGAATTTCCGCTTGGGTAGTTGTTTTCACTTGCCCATTACAAGAAGTAAAATAGGTTAACAAAATTGTCAAGCAGTAGAATTTAATACCTCTCAAGTATATATTCTTGTTCATTTTTTTTAAGTTAAATTATTGCAGTCAGTTTCAAGTTATTCCTATCCCCAGCGCCACTAACTTATTTATAAACGCATATCCCTACAAAGTGCTAAACTAAAGCTTTATAAACTTTGAGTATTGGGTATTGCCTTGGTGGATTGTTTTGATGATGTAGATGCCCTGTGGGAGCTGGGCTGTGCTTAGCGCGTGTGGGGTGTTTGGTTCTAGGGCAATGCTTTCGTTGATAACTGTTTTTCCTTTGTTATCCATCATTATTACACTCGCTTGCGCGCTTTGGTTCGAACCGAAATATTGCACATATAATTGTTCTGCAAAAGGATTTGGGTAAAGACTTAATTGGGCTAATTGGGTTTCTGAAGAAAGCTTGATTTCTTTGGAAAGACTGAGGCTTCCATCTTTATCATAGGCGCATAATTTAAGGATGGCTTCTGCTTTTTGATCCACATTTTCTAGGGTGCAATGGTAGTTTTTTATTTGGTTGCTATTGCCAAATGCTGGTATTCTTTTTTGTTCTACCCATTGCTTGTTTTGATAAAGGGATACCACAAATTCTTTGGCATTAATTTCTGTAGATGTGCTCCAATAAAGATTTATTTGTTGCTCATTTATATTGCCTTTTAAGTTGAGTAATTCTACTGGCAAGTAATTGTAAAGTGAATCTGTGGCAATAACATATTGCCCTTTTAAATTTTGCACATAAGACAGCCCAATAAAAGGATATTGGTTACTGCTTCCATAACTATACCCATTGCCATATAATTGCCAATGATGGTGCATGCTATCTCTCTTTAGCAACCTAAGGGCATCTATCCATGCAATGCCTCCCATATTTATGGGGTTTGCCTGTACCTCAAACTCAGCTCCTGTAAGTCCGCTATCTATTTTAACATTCCAATACCCAATGTCTAATTTGTTAAATTGAACAGGTGTTCCCAAAATAGTGTCGGTAAATGGTATGCCAAAGGTGCCTGGTGATTGGGATACATATTCTACCGTAATTGCACCTCCCGTAGTGGGTGCCACGCTTTGGTTAATGTAGAAGTATTGGTGCTTTTTGTTTGGACTAGCAAGTGGAAATAGCCCTTGGAAGCCAGTGGTTGTTGTGGCGGGATACCAACGTTTCATTTTCCCAATCACTCTGCCCAAAGATAAAGTTGTGGCATAATTCACCTTTCCTGGTGTGAGAGGCGATTCGCCAATGGTAAGGGTAAAGGTATCGCAATGCAAAATGCAATCGCCAATATAAAAAGTATCCAATACCTGAATATTGCCTAGAAGTTTCTTTGTATATGTGTCGGGCCAAACATAATTGCTTGTGCCTCCTGAGGTATATAATAACAATTTTCCATAGACTGCTGGGTAAACAGGTTGCAATAAATTTGGACTGATATAACGCACCGTGCTGTGTTTAGAGAATTGCGGTTTTGAGATGTTCAAATTGCCAACAATGCTAAAATCTGCAGCACTATCAATGTATAAAGAATCACACGAAAATGTAATACTGGGCATTAAGGTGCAAGCAATTGTGCCATTAGGTTTACCAATGACCAAAACCGAATTTTGCCCATTTATAATGAGGTTTGAATCTATGCCAAAAGATACTCTGTTTTTGATGTTATACCTGCAATTACTTGCTGCAAATGAGCTAGGCGAAGTGCCGCTTCCATCTGTATTTGTGCCCCATGAGGCCAGCCTACTTATTCTGCCATTGGGTTTGCTATAATAATCTGTAAACTGCGCATACAGGGGTATTTGAATGAAAAGAATCGCCCAAAATAGAATATGCTGTTTCATAATATTTTACTAAGATAATTTTCCAATTCCAGATTTAATAATTTTTAACACTTTTTCTTTCCTCCTTTGGCTTTTAAGAAAATAAATTCATAGTCGGTCTGAACCAAAAACGGATGTTGAATTATATTTGTTATTCTTAGTATGCTGGTCTTTACTTTTGCAGGTATGATGTCAATTAATAAGGTGGAGCTGGCGAGTCTTTGTGCTGCTATTTTAGAGGAGCGTATGAAAAACGCAGAGGCTGCTATGATTTCTGCGCAAGAATCTGCCAATACCAATGAGAAGAGTAGCATGGGCGATAAGTATGAAACAGGTAGAGCCATGAGTTTGCAGGAGCGCGATTTAAATGCCAAACAATTGGATGCTTTACAGAAAGAATACCGTAAGTTGAAGGTGATTGATGTGCTAGCTCATCTTAAGAAAATTGAAACAGGCGCTTTGGTTCAGACCGAAACAAAATGGTATTGGATTGCCATTGCTTTTGGACAAGTAAAATATGGTGAATATGCCGTAATGGTAGTGTCTCCTTTATCGCCTATAGCCCAGCAAATGATAGGCAAGAGGGCCAAGGATACTTTTGAAATAAATGGGAAAAGAGAACTGATTTTAGGGGTGTTTTAGTGCTCGTTTTTGCTGCCCAATATCCGCAGTTTTATAATGTCTATCCTGGCATTGTTTACTTTCTCAATGCAGAGTTCATAATTATCTAACATAATCTTTTCGCCATTGCTGGGAATGCTTTCATGGCGCGCAATAATATAACCTCCAAGCGTGTGGTAATCGCCTTCTGGAATGTTTAAATCATATTGATTGTTGAGGTAGTCTATTTCTTGGCGTGCAGAAAAGCGGTATTCGTTAGGTGATAATTCTTCTTCAATAAGGTCTTCCACATCGTGCTCATCTTCTATTTCGCCAAATACTTCTTCTAAAATATCTTCTATGGTGATGATGCCTGCGGTGCTGCCTAACTCATCTACCACAAGGGCTAAGCTCTTTCTGTTGCGTATAAATTTATTGAGCAAATCCATAATGCTCATGGTCTCAGTGGCTATCTCTATGGGGATTAAAATGCTCTTGGTGCTTTGAGGCTTTTTGAACATTTCTTTTTGGTGCACATAGCCAATAATATGGTCGGGATTATCGCGGTAAATTAGGATTTTGCTTAGTCCTGTTTCTATGAATTTTTGATGCAATTCTTCTATGGTAGAATCGATATCAATGCATACCAATTCTGTTCTGGGCACCAAGCATTCACGCACTTTTATATTACTAAAATCAAGTGCGTTTTTAAAGATTTCGGTGTCTACTTCTATGTCTTCTGGAAGGTCTTGTTCGTTAATTTGATCTATGTATTGGTCTAAGTCAACCTTGCTAAAGGCGGGAGTGTTTTCCTTGAATTTGTCGCCACTTAATTTGCTTAAAATGAATTTAGAAAGCCAAGTGATAAAATGAACAATGGGCCAAAATAGGTAGTAAAATACCATAAAAGGAAAGACCAATACTTTCAATAAATTGTCTGGGTTGATCCTAAATAATACTTTAGGTAAGAACTCTGCAGTTACCAATACAATGAGGGTGGAAATGATGGTTTGGAGGCTTAATAAGATGAATATTTTGTTGGCCAAAATGGGCATCCAATCCAATAAAATGGGGTTGAGCAATTTTGCCATGTAAATACCATAAATAACCAATCCAATATTGTTGCCAATAAGTGTGGTGCTTATGAATTTTGAGGGATTGGCAACAAAAGGCGAAAGCAATTGGGCATAGGTGCTTCCTTGTTTGTTTTTGAGTTCAATTAAGAGCTTATTGGCAGAGATAAATGCAATCTCCATCCCTGCAAAAAAAGCAGAGAAGAGGATGCTACAAATGATAATGACGGGATAATCCATTTGCGGCAAATTTAGGTTATTTGTTGGTTGTTTGCAAGTTAGCTTTAACAGCCTTGGTTTTGGGGCACAATTTTAGATGGCAAGGACTGTTTTTTAATTCCACAAAAGTTATGTTATTTGGACTTGCCAACTTCTTTTTTTCTTAACTGACTCTGTTTGGCCAATATGCGTCTAAATGCATATTCTTGAATGGAGGCAATTTGTTGGATATCACTGATGCGCACAAAAAACTTTTCTGGGTCAATCTCCAATTCTTTTCCATTTTCATCGAAGCGGTCCTTGGTTTTATCTCCAATGGGTTTATCAAATAGTAGGAGATAGGTTTCTTTTCCTAAGGTGTTCTTTACCCTTATGCTACAGTATGCCTTGCGCTTATAAAGTGAGTCGCGTTCTGCAACGGTAAAGGTGCTATCGTCGTAATATCCTTCTACGTATTTCTGACTAAATGAATTGATAAATAACCACACTTGTTGGGTATCTGCAGGAACCGGATTTTCTTTGTGGTCTAGTATCATTGCACTTGCTCCATACATTCCTTGTAAGTAGGTAAACGATTCTTCTGGTTGGTTTACATAATCTATGTCTATGGTATGTATTTCTAGCGGACTTAGGTTGAACACAAGTTTGCTTCTCCATTTTATTTCTGTTAAGAAGAATCTTGGGGTTAAGTAACCTACAAATCCTGGGATATGCGTAACATATGCCTCATTATCTCCCTCTAATAACATGAAGGTTCCTGTTTTATCTGGTGTTTCGGATCCCACATACAAAGTTTTTACCAATTCCTCCCCTTGGTAAATTTCCGTTTTTATTCCACTTGATGCTAAAATACTAATGGCTGTATTGTGCATGCTAGGCGCTACTGGGTGCTTAATTTGCACATCGTGCAGGGTACTTAATAGGAGCTTTATTTTTTGCTCATCTACTAAGTGTTTTCCATTCACCACCCAATCATTATTTGCACTGCGTTGCAACAAAACCCTATTCCCGCTTTTGTTTACCATAAATATTTTGGTCACCAAGTTGGTGTCTTTTACCGCAAAGTCCTCTGCCGACCTATTGGCTGTGCGCCATGGTTGTTGAGATACCAGGTAATAGGCCAATGCTGCTACTACCAATAGGAGGAGTAATATTTTAGTGCTTTTATTCATGGTTATGAAGTATATTTTCTTTTTCTAATCCATTTATTGATGAATCCAAAAATCAAGATAAGGGCAATGGGTAATCCAATATTAATAAGCACCCAAAAGTTTCTTTCTTTTTTAACTTTTCCTTTATCTAATAATCTTAAGGTAATTTCTTTAGAACGTATCTCAATAATTCCGCTATCATCACACAAATAATCTATGCAATTTTGGATAAGCTTTTTGTTTCCAAAGGTTTCTTGGGTGTATCTATCAAAGCCTAGTGGATAAACCTCTCCAGTAGATTTTTTAAATTGATTTCTAATCACATCTCCATCAGAAATCACAATCATTTTATTGTTGTCTATATGGTCTTTAAATGGCAAATCGGGAGTCTTACTAGCATCGTACCTGTATTGAAAATTAGAAAGAAACTTGCCTTCTAAAAGTATACCCATAATGAAATTTCCTTTGCTGTTTCTCCTAAACATTTCGGGCTGCAAATCTAAACGGGCAGTGTTTAAATCTACCCGCACTGGGGCGCTTAAAATCCTGCTATATGGAGAGCTTTGGTAAAGCACCGTTTTCTTAATATCTGGATTGTTTAAGGTGTCTATGGAAGATGCAAATTGAAACCATACAGGTTCAATTCCTTTTGAGATGGGATGCGCTTCGTTGCCCGGTGCCACTGGGTAAAATGGCCAAGGCAAGAGCTTCTGTTGCGGCACACCATCTTTCATTCCGCTTAAAATGGGAATGCCATTGCATTGCAAATCTTGAATGATATTTCCATTTACTCTTATGCCATACTTAAACAACATATCGTCTATGCGAGTAGGGTAGGTAGTTGATACAAAAATGTTCTCTTTAAGTAGGCTATCCATTTCGGCATGTTGCGATTCTACTAACCACAAAACCTTGCCGCCATTCATGATGTATTGGTCGATTTTAAACTTATCAAACTCGCTAATTTCTTGGGTAGGTTTAGCAATGATGATTCCAGCAAAGTCGTTAAGCCTTTGTGGGACCTGAATACTCAGGGGCAAGCGCTCAACTTCGTAAAATTGAGAGAGCATGTTTTGCGCTTCGGCTAAATTCCAACCACCCAGCTCGCCATGGTCTTCTATGATGGCAATTTTTTTAGATTTGCCTTGTGTGGCTTTGCGTAAAGTATTGGCTATTTCGTACTCCAATAATTCAATGGAACTGTTAATTACCTCCTCTGGATTTTGTCCAAATTGATTTTTTAATAGGTTCAGCGGAAACTCTTTTCCTTGGTAATAAACAATGGCGCCCGGAATAATTATTTTCTGAGCAAACTCATCCTCTTTTTTAATTTGAACATTGGTGGGCTGCAAACCTTTATTGCCTAATTCAACAATAATATCTTCTGTTTTCTTGGCATCTGCTTGGTAAAATGGATCAATAAATTCATATTGAATATTGCCATTGCTATACGAACTAAATTCATCAAGCATTTCTTTGGTACTTCTGCTTAAACGCTTAAATCCGGCAGGGAATTCACCTTCTAAATACACTTTTACATACAAAGGTTGATTAACCTTTTTTGCCAAATTTTTACTGGCTTCTCCCAATGAAAAACGCTTCTCTTTGGTTAAGTCAAGTCTAAAAAAATACGGATTAAGAACTAGGTTCAGCAATACCACTAAGCCAATGATCATGAGAAGTTGCAGAATACTCTGACTCTTGATGCTTCTCATCTTTTTTACCTTATTTGTTTCTTTTACCATTTTCTACCTCCAAACAAAGTATGTGTTGCGGCAATAAATATCACATCAAAGCCTATAAAATAAATTAAATCTCTCGAATCAATTACACCCCTGCTAATGCTTTCATAATGGGCGTTAATGCCAAGTCCAGATACTACAGAATCCCATGTTCCAAGTAATTTAAAATCGGCAATCAACTCAAATAAGTTATAAAATAAAAAGCATAAAAACATAGAAACCACAAAGGATACAATTTGATTTTCGCTCACAGCAGAGGCAAACATTCCCACCGCCACAAAGCATGAACTTAAGAAAAACAGTCCAAGGTAAGAACCCCAAATGGCGCCACTGTCAAGGTTCCCCACAGGAGCACCCAAATTATAAATGGTAATGTAATACACCAAAGTGGGCAATAAGGTAAACAACACCAAGGTTAATCCCGCCAAGTATTTCCCCAAGATTATTTGCAAATCACTCACCGGTTTGGTAGTAATAATTTCTATGGTGCCGTTCTTTTTTTCTTCACTTAAACTGCGCATGGTAATGGCAGAAATTAGGAAAATAAACAACCAAGGAGCCATGCTAAATAAGGTATCCAAATTAGCATAACCGTAATCAAAAACATTGTAGGCAGGCAGCACCCAAGTAAAGAGTCCAATAGCCAACAAAAACACCAGCATCACCACGTAGGCAATTAAAGAACTCAGGAAACTTCTAATTTCTTTTATATAAATACTTAGCATACTTAACGGGTTAATGATTGGAAAACATCCTCTAATGAATTCTCTTCTAAATGCATGGATAGGATCAGCCAGCCATTCTTTTGTGCTAACCTAGAGAGCTCTTCGCGTATGTCTTGGGTAGCCTTTAACTTGTATTGTTTTCCGTTTTTTTCGGTCTGAACCAAATGCGTTAGCTGCGATAAACTGGATGCTTGAATATCTTCTTTAAACTCAACAGTGAGCACATAGGCTTTTTGCATTTGTTTTTGCAAGTTTTCTATGGCATCATTGGCCACCAATTTTCCTTTGTTGATAATGATTACCCTGCTACACATGGCCTCCACTTCTTGCATAATATGCGTAGAGAAAATCACCGTTTTATCCTTGCCAATTTCTTTAATTAAATTCCTAATTTCTATTACTTGGTTTGGATCAAGTCCGCTAGTAGGTTCATCCAAAATCAATACCTCTGGGTTGTGCAACATGGCTGCAGCCAAACCCACGCGCTGCTTATAACCTTTAGATAATTGATTAATCTGCTTTTTTCTTTCTGGAGTTAATCCGGTTTTAGCAATCATGGTCTCCACTTTTTCATTGGCAATTTTGCCTGTAAGTCCCATCAAGCTGGCCGAAAAAAGCAAATATTCTTTGATATACATATCGGTATACAAAGGATTTAGCTCGGGTAAGTAACCTATTTTTTTTCTTGCCTCCATGCTTTGTGTATTCACATCAAAGCCGCAAACACTTGCTGTTCCTGCATTTTGAGGCAGGTATCCGGTTAAAATTTTCATGGTGGTAGATTTTCCCGCACCATTGGGACCAAGAAAACCGAGGATTTCTCCTGGTTTCACCTCAAAGCTCACCCCATCTAGGGCCTTTTGGGTACCGTATATTTTTGTTAAACCACTGACTATAACCGACATTTTTTCAATTTCATTTACCTTATCCCACACGAATATGGGTAAGTCAGCGAAAATAGGCAAATGGTTTTATAAATACCCGAATATGCTCAACAACATAAACTATTTAAGTCCGGGTACTTTTTAAGATCCCTAGATAAGAGGGGAATCGTTTTTAATACAATTTTAAGATTTAGGATGCTTATTTATTGTTAAATTTGGTTCTATGAAACAGATTCTACCATACAAAAGTGGAATATCCTATTTACTCCTAATTTTTCTAGTTGTTTTTTCAACTCAAGTTCAGGCAACTCATATTAAAGGTAGCGACCTAACGTATACGCCTACTTCAACACCAAATGAGTATTTGGTAAAACTAAAGATATATGGAGATTGCTCCTCAACGCCAATCTGTGTGGGTTGCCCTGGTGGACTTAGTACAAATTGTGCCAAGTTAGTTGAAGTTTATGGTACTGATGGTTTATGGGCCAATATGCCAATTGGCACTGTTACCCTAAATATTGTGCGTAGTTCCAATGAATCTGCTTTTGATTTAATTCAACTTTGTAGCCTGGCCAAGAGTGTTTGCAGCAATTGTGGAACCAGAACTCCTGGTACATTTATGCCTGGTGTGGAGGTTTACACCTTTCAGGGGTTTTTAAATTTAAGTGGTTTGTCCCCAGGATGCTGCAATGTAGAATTGCGCTTCCAAAATACTGGTCGGAGTATTGGGTCTAGTGTTTTAAACAATCCAAGTACCTTATACTGTAATGTAGCATTGCTTAACAGGTGTCTTACTGTACCTAATAACTCAATTGTATACAATGAGCCTCCCGTTTTTGCGCTATGTAACAATGTTTATCAAACAATTTCTTCTGGAGTTTCTGATCCAGATGGAGACTCTTTGAGCTTTCATTTAGGCAGTGCACTAAATAACTTCAATTTACCTGCAACCTATTTTAGTCCCTATTCACCAAGCGTTCCATTTCCATATTTTGGAATGCCTGTACAATCTCCGCCTGCGCAAGCACCACTCGGAATTCAGTTTAATAAATATTCAGGGGCACTTTCATTTCAACCTCTAGGAGTTTTTGTGGCGGATGTAATTATGGAAACAAAAGAATGGCGCAAAATAAACGGTGTTTCTAGCGTTATTGCAACCAATAGAAGAGATTATCAAATTGTGGTTCAAAACTGTGCATCCAACCCAATTATTCCTGTTAAAAAATATAATGCTAACGGCGTTCAGGTTGGGGTAATGAATAACGATAATTTTGATTCTATCAATGTTTGTGAAGGCACCCCTTATTGCCGAACCTATGTTGCTGTAGGAGATGCCGCAGATACCACAATTTTTAACTGGAGTATACCAACAAATATGCCAGGTGCAAGCATCACACGCATGTACGATTCTGCTACAAGGCATCTAAATGGTCCGCGAAATGATTCTATTCAATTTTGTTGGACAGCTCCCATTGGTTCTGCAAGTAATAGACCCTATATACTAAATTTTGTAGGAAGAGATAATGCTTGTCCCATTCCAGTATTTGCCAGAAAATCTATAGGTGTTTTTGTGAATAAACAACCTTTGGTAACTATTCAAAAGCAATTGTTAGGACATTATGCTTATCGCTTTAGTTATGCCCTAGACCCTAGCTCTTCACCTGTTAATTTGCCTGCAACGCGTTGGTATATTGAAAAATGGCCAGGTAGTAATGTGTACGATACCTTGACGGCCAATACCATAAGCAATCATTATTTTGGAAGCATAGGAAAATATAAGGTATTCTTAAATGTGTCGGGTTATGGATCCTGCAATGGAAATTTATTGTCCGATTCGGTTAGCATAGACTTTATAGATTTAGCTTTGGTGATGCGTAAAAACATTAGTTGTAAAGGTGAATCAACGGGTGAAATTAAAGTGCAAACGGTAGGAGGTACCTCTCCCTTTCAATATAAACTGAATGATGGTAATTGGGCTTCTACTAACGAATTTAGCGGATTACAAGCAGGTAACTACAAAGTGTTTGTGCGCGATAGCATCAATCGCTTAGATTCTGTGGAGCTTAGTTTAACCCAGCCAGCAAATACATTCACCTCCACTCTTAGTACAGTTAATCCAACTTGTAGTTATGAATTTGGTTCGGCCCAAATTACTGCAAATGGCGGAGATATGCCTTACCAGTATAGTGTTGATTCTGGTGTGTATGGCAACAACTTTACCTTTGCGGGATTAATTTCTAAGGCCTATACCTTTCAGGTGGTAGATGCAAATGGATGTCTTAAATCAATGCCTGCAAGTATCAATATACCCAGCAAAATGGCAATGAGCAGTTTGGTGAAAAATAACATATGTTATCAAAATCAATTGGGTTCTGTAACATTTAACGTAACTGGTGCTACCGCGCCATATACCTACAGATTAGCTGCTGGAGCTATTCAAACAAATCCGGTTTTTGATTCGTTGCCAACAGGCACCCATAAATTTTATGTAATAGATTCAAAGAATTGCAAAGATTCTGTTAGCATTCAAATTGCTAGTCCAAATTTGCTAAGCACCACCATGAGTAAAACCAATGCAACTTGTTTGGGAGCGTATAATGGAACTGCATTAGTTGCGACAAATGGCGGCACGCCACCTTATCGTTATGTATGGCGCAATGCCCCTTCTCAGAACAATCCTTTTGCCAATAATTTGGGTGCAGGTTATGCCCATGTTACAATTAGCGATGACAATGGATGCATGAAAGAAGACTCAATTTTAATTGGCTATACGGCAACATTCAATGGGGATGAAATTTGCGCGGTAACTACCGATACATTGACGGGTATGCACAAGGTTATATGGAAAAAGACACCAAATACAGGTATTGTAAATTATAGGGTATTTGGGTCTTCAAATGCGAGTGGTCCTCTTGTCCAAATTGGTATGGTACCATATGATTCTGCTGCATTGTTTATAAATACCAATCCCTTGCATTTTAACAATGTTTGGAATTATAAAATACGAATGGTAGATAGTTGTGGTAATATGAGTGCTGGAAGTTTGGTTCAATCCAATTTGTTCTTAGAGATAAACGGAACAAATGAGTTAAATTGGAACAATATTTCTTCCATAGCAGGTGCCACAAATATTAGGGTTTGGCGAAGTATAAACTATGGGGCCTTCACGCAAATTGCATCTTTTTCACCATCGAAAACAAGCTATCAAGATCTTACAGCATCGGGCATGGTAAGGCGTTATTATTTGGAGGTAGATTTAATGCCAAATTGCTTAAGCAATGTTGGAGGTGTTCAGCATAAATTTCTAAGCAATATACAAACGGTTAACCTAACAGGATTAACAGAATCTATGTTACAGAATCCGTTTCAAATTTATCCAAATCCAAGTAACGGTAAAGTGCAAATTGGTTCAGACCGAAACGACTTGAATATAGCCTTAGTGGAAGTCTATAATGTGCAAGGAGATAAAGTTAAAATGATTTCTTGCGAGGCACATACCCGCCGCTTAGATCTAGATTTAACAGAGCTTGCAGAAGGAGTATATCAAATAGTAATTGTTTCTACAGACAACGCAAGGCATACTTCTAAACTCGTTTTGAACCGCTAGGTATTTAAGCGCAGTGTTTTGGTCATAAATCTAGTTAGGTAAGGTGTTAGCGCTAAAATTGACGTGCAAAAAAAGGTGCGAACATGATTTTTAACAGCTATTCAAAACCAAGTGTAATTGAGTATTAAATTGGTTAAATTGCACTTGTTTTATGCCAAGAAATTGCAAGCATAAGCACTGCATTTATTTTCGGTCTGAACCTATTATTTACATGAAAAAGATTGCCGATTATTTAATCTTAATTGTTCTTTTTGTTGCCGCTGCTATCATGTATGTGTATCAAAGAATAACTAACCCCAAGTTGGCCACCATAGAATCTTGCAACCGTTGCGGACGCATGAAGAAAGACTGGAAGTACTGCAAACGCTGTGGCTCGCACAAACACACAAAAAAAAGCAGATAACCTTAGTTACCTGCTTTTTTTATGAAGAGCCATTGGTCGTTGGTCTTTAGTCTTTGGCAATTTACTTTGAACCAATTGCCAATTATTTGTTACCAAAGCCTAAAACCACAATGGCCATGGACCATGGTCTATGGACCATCGACCAAAAAAGCCAGTTGCCAGAAGCAAAAAGCTAACGGCCAACAGCTAATAGCCAACAGCCTTCCCCCTACAATACGTTAATTTCCTTCAACACCACATTCATGGCTCTTACCGCATCAGCACTCTTGTTAAAAGTTGCTTGCTCATCTGCAGTTAAGCTGTAATCAACTATGCTTTCCCATCCGTTTTTACCAACGGTTACAGGTACACCTAAGCAAATGTCGTTCTGACCATATTCGCCTTCTAAGTATACACAGCAAGGCATTACACGTTTTTGATCACGAACAATGCTTTCAACTAAGAATGCAGAAGCAGCACCCGGAGCGTACCAAGCAGAGGTTCCTAATAATTTAGTTAAAGTTGCACCACCCACCATAGTAGCATCGCTAATTTCTTTCAATTGTTCTGCACTTAATTTGGTAGAAACTGGAACACCATTCAATGTCGCCAAACGAGTCAAAGGTATCATGGTAGTATCTCCATGTCCGCCAATCACTGTTCCTTGAATATCCGCTGTAGGTTGGTTCAGAGCTAAACCTAAATATCCTTTAAAACGAGCGCTATCTAACAAGCCGCCCATACCAATAATACGGTTTTTAGGCAATCCTGTAGCTTTTAAAGCTAAGTATGTCATGGTGTCCATAGGATTTGATACCACAACAATAATTGCGTTTGGAGAGTGCTTTAAAACGTTTTCGGCAACTGTTTTCACAATGTTTGCATTGGTTCCAATAAGCTCCTCACGCGTCATGCCAGGCTTACGAGGAATACCAGAAGTAATAACCACTACATCAGATCCAGCAGTTTTGCTGTAATCGTTTGTGGTACCCGTAACACGGGTTTTCATTCCCAATAAAGAAGTAGTTTGGTAAATATCTAAGGCCTTACCTTCGGCAAATCCTTCTTTAACATCTAACAATACCACCTCATCGGCCAATTCGCGGTAAGCAATAACATCGGCAGTGGTCGCTCCAACGGCACCTGCGCCAATAACAGAAACTTTAGTCATAATATATTAATTTGTGTTGTTTTAAAATAAAGCGATGCGAAAATAGAAAGTATCTGCACAATTAGAAATGATTTTCAACAGATAAAGGAAATAAAATGCACCTATGCTCTAGTTTTGTGCGCAGGGGCCTTATCTATAAAAGGAATTTGCAGAGATTCTGCTAAAAACAAACACTCCTCATAGCCCTCGCCTTGTGATTTTACATCGCAAATCAAATGCTTTTCTTTGTTTTTTAAGTTAAAGTAAATTTCATAGCACCTTAGGGTATGCGTGTAAATAGGCACATTGCCAGCAATTATATCTTGCGATTCGTTAAAATATCCTAAGCTAACAGAGGCTATATCTGCTGTAGAATACCAAAATCCCAGCTTAAAAAATTGAAAATCAATATACGGTTTGAACCGACCCCTTTTGAAATCTATCAATACACCCTTTGCTTGAATAAAGAGTGCTAAACCCGCAAATGAAACAAGAATAAATATGGGTATGAGTTGGTTCAGACCGAAAATATAGAATAAACTCATACAAAAAATGCCAAAACCAAAATAGCTAAGTGCCCCGTTAAATGTGGCTCCCTGAGCGTATTTTTTTATCATAGCAGCTTAAAATTAACCCTTAGTTTTTATAATAAGGGATTTGTTATAGCTGCCTAACATAAATCCTTAGTTTTATAAAAGTGCATTCTCAATGGCTTCGCGCACCAATTGAGGCGTAAATGGCTTGCTAATAAAACCATAACTTCCTGCTTTTGCTACCCTGCTAAATGTTGCGCCATCTTTGTGGTTGCCAGACGTAAAGATAACCCTAGATTTACCTTCCATTAAAGAGCTGGTATCTATTCCATCTAGCTTGCCTTCTAGACCAATATCCATCAATACAATATTGAAATTGTTTTCTTTAACAGCACTCAAGGCATCCATTCCGTTTGTTACATGCGTTAATTTTCTGTAGCCTATATCTTCTAAAATTCTTTTAAGTGACTCGTAGCTCATTGCATCGTCTTCAACGATTAGGATAGATTGGTTTTTCATGAAAAAAAAATGTTTCTGCAAATATCATAAAAAAAGCTATTTATTGGATAGTTTTTTATTAATTTTATCCTAATAAAAATCACTAAATTTGGTATGTTAAATTAATATGAAACAATTCTTACTCTTTCTTGTTTTGCAGTTTGCAATTTTTTGTGAGACAGCCAATGCGCAATACTTTAAGAATTACAACAAAGATTATGTGTATGAAACCGACACATGCAGCATTGTGTTTAATTTTGGGAACGCCAAGTTTCATTCTTTTGCGCAGTTTACAAGTTTTATTACTTCTGTGGATGGCTCTGGGGGTAATATTTATACAAGAGTTGATGTGTTGAATGATTCTGCCTTGGAGGTAATAATCCCTCCAGTAAAAGGCTTTTCTTTTGGGAATAAACTATTGCTAAATATAAGTGCTCGAAATCAGAGTTTTGATTACCAAAATTTGATGGATAGGCTGCCCATAAACATCCTTTCTTTTATTCCTAATTCACAAATTTATTGTTTGCCTTCCAATAGAATTTTTGATTTAGATTCTTTAAACAGTTTTGCTATGCTT
>JBILVK010000006.1:0-66691 GCA_044370475.1 Bacteroidia bacterium | reverse complement strand
TTTTTACAATGAAAAATATTCAATGGATACTTGTTTTGTTATTTGCTTTTTTTGCAAGTAATGTGGTTTTGGCTCAGAAAGCGAAAACAGAAAAAGTTACTTTTAAGGTTTATGGAAATTGTCCGCAGTGTAAGGACAGAATGGAAACGGCGTGTGATACGAAGGGCATCAAAATGGCCGAGTGGAATGTAGATTCTAAGGATATGACTGTGGTGTACAATCCAAGTAAAATTAGTTTGGAACAGGTGCATCAATTGATAGCTGACAGTGGTCATGATACCGATTTAAAGAAGGCGCCAGATTCTGTTTATGTAAAGCTTCCCGATTGTTGTTTGTACAGAGAAAAGCCTAATACGCACCACGATTAATGCGATATTTTATTGGCGTAATGCTGTGCTTTTTGGTCTGGAGTGGACTTAAGGCGCAGGCACCTGCTATGCTTAAGGGGGTAGTGGTAGAAACCTCGCAGAAGGGGACTATTGACCCTATTGTTGGTGCTGTAGTGCATTGGAAAGGCAATACCCATGCGGTAAGTACCGATGCCAATGGGGTATTCGAAATTGCCATTGACCCTGGTAGTAATTTGCTTATCGTGCAGGCTTTGGGGTTTAAGACCGATAGCATTTTGGTGAATGGCAGCAACTATTTAAAGGTATTGATGATAAGCAAACGCAGCTTCGAAGATGTTGTAATTACCTACGAGCGTAAGTCGAGCGAGGTGTCTTTTATTGATCCTTGGAAAACTACCATCATGAATGAAAAGGAGTTGTTTAAGGCTGCTTGTTGCAATTTGAGTGAGAGTTTTGAGACCAACCCAAGTGTGGATGTTGCGTATACCGATGCCTTAACAGGCTCGAAGCAAATTCAGATGTTGGGTTTGGCTGGGCAATATACGCAAATGAGTCAGGAGCAACTCCCCGGTATTCGTGGTATTGCCACCAATTACGGACTCAATTACATACCAGGTACCTGGGTAAATTCTATCCAAGTGGGAAAGGGGATGGGCTCTGTAGTTACTGGTTTTGAAAGTATCTCTGGACAAATAAATGTAGAGTTGCACAAGCCTACCGTGAAAGAAAAGGTATACTTAAATGCTTATGTTAGTCAGGGTGGCAGGTATGAGGCCAACCTGGTTTTGGCGCAACAATTAAATAAGAAAGTTTCGCATGCTTTGTTTTTGCATGGCAGTACTTATGCATTGCGGATGGATCAAAACAAGGATGGTTATTTAGACAATCCTTTGGGGTCTCAAGGCAATTTTTTGTATCGCGTGGCCATAGATAACAAAACAGGTATTGTTTTTCATGCAGGCTTGCAATATGTAAAGGATAAAAAAGTGGGTGGTGAATTAAACTTTGAGGAAAAGATGCAAGACACCGCAAACAATACAGTATATGGAACCCTTATAAATGCTGCCCGCTTGGGTGGCTGGGTGAAATTGGGTTATGTTTTTCCGAAAGCTAAATACAGAAGTATTGGTTTGCAGTTAAATGGGTCGGATCAGACCTACGACATTTTTTTTGGCAACAATTTGTACAAAGGGGAGCAAAAAAGTTTGTTTGGAAATTTGATTTACCAAGATATCATTGGCAATACCAACCACAGGTATAGAGCGGGTTTTAGCAACCAATCTGATTGGGTTACCGAGCATTTGTTTAATAAACAAGACTATCATTTTACGCGTCGAGAAATTGTGACTGGTGCTTATTTTGAGTACACATATACCTACTTAGCTTTATTCACGGCTGTTGCAGGTACACGTATGGATTACCACAATTATTTTGGTTGGAAATTTGTGCCCAGATTGCATGTACGTTACGCGCCTTCATCAGCAACTGTAATAAGAGGTGTGGCTGGCAAAGGTTGGCGCACTTCTAATGTGTTAAGCGAGAATTTAACTACCTTAATTAGTGCACGTAAATGGGTATTTCAACAGCCATTTGTTGCCAATAAAGTATATGGTTTTGATGCAGAAGAGGCTTGGAATTTTGGTCTGAACCTAACCCATGAATTTAAATTAAATTACCGCAATGGAAGTGTGGGTATCGATTATTACTATACCATGTTTGATAAGCAGGTAGTAGTTGATAGAGATATGAATGCCCAGGAAGTGAATTTTTATCAATTGGGGGGCGCTTCTTATAGCAGGAGTTTGCAGGTGCAACTCGATTATCAACCCGTGAGAAGGTTTGATGTTCGATTTGCTTATCGTTGGTTAGAGGTAAAAACACAATACAAGGATGGCATGTATGCCATGCCATTGTTGGCACAACACCGCTGGTTTGTGAATACTTCTTATACTACCAAGCGCAAATGGAATTTCGATTTAACCGCTAATTGGGTTGGAGAGAAGAGACTACCGCATACACATAACAATCCCGAGGCATACCAATTGCCAGGTTTCTCAGATGCTTTTTGGTTGTTAAATGCGCAGGTAAGCAAAACATTTAAGTTTAGATTGGATGTGTATGTGGGTTGCGAAAACCTGCTCAATTTTAGACAGAACAATCCCATTTTGGATGCAAAAAATCCATTTGGAAATTACTTTGATGCAAGTATGATTTGGGGACCCGTTTTTGGGAGAATGTTTTACGGCGGCTTTCGCTGGAAATTATAGTGCTTTTGGATGAAATAAAAATAGCCTAAAGAGTTCTATGTTGAATTCTTTAGGCTATTTATTTTTATGTTGTATTTTTTTAGTTCTTCACTAACACCAATAATGGAATTTGGGTATGGAAGGCCATTTTTTTGCTTAGGCTGCGGTGAAATAACCTGTCAAAGAAATTGCGGTTATGCTTAGCCATTACAAGTAAGTCTACATGTTCTGTTTCTACGTAATTGTTGATGCTTTGCAATACATCGCCTTTTTCGAGTTCTACAAAATGGATGTTGGGATAAGAAATCTGTTCTTTGTTTTTCTTAAAGAAATTGTTTTCTGCATTGAAGTATTTATCCGCATCCGATTTAACATGCACTACATCTAAGCGGCAATCAAATTGTTCTACAAAATATATGAGCCTAAGCATAGATGGAAATTCTGGTTCATTATAATCTGTGGCGTAAACAATGCGTGTAAAGTTTTTGAATGTTGAATTGCGTGGAATAACCAAAACAGGTACCAAGGATTTTGAAACAACAGAAGCTGCATTGCTTCCAAATAGAACTTCCGCTGCACCGCTGGCACCTGTGGTACCAAGTACAATCATATCTGCTTCTTGCGCCTCTGCAAAGTCGCATATTTCTTCTGCTACAAAACCATATTTGCTGTGCAAAGAGTAGGTTAACTCAGTGCCCTTTAAAATTTCTTTTTCAAGGGTTTCAAATTGAATGGCTGTTTGATCCTCAATTTCCTTCACAAACATTTGGTATGTTTCTGCAGGCATGGTTGAATCTACCATAGCAACTTGGTTTACGTGAAGAATGCACAATTCTGCCTTTAGCCTTTTGGCTAATGAAATGGCATACTGTAAGGCTTGTTCAGCAGGTAAGGAAAAATCTGTTGGAACAACAATCTTTGATATCATAATCTTTTAATTTAAAATGACCAATTTAAAGGGGGAATGTAAGCTAAATATTAACCACAACTCAAAAATAGCATTCAATTTCAACTAAAAAAATGATTAATACCTTGATGTTACATTTTAAGTTTATTTTTATTGCAATTTAATATTTTAAAAATATCGAAGAAAAGTCTAATATGCGATTACTAAAATAAACTATAAATATCTGTATATGCATGTAGAATCTGAAAAAACCAATTGGGGTCAATTTATTCCTTTGGTAATCGTGTTTTTTTTCTGGGGATTTGTTGCCGCAAGCAACGATATTTTAATTCCTGTATTTAAACAAACCTTTAACCTTTCTCAGGGCGAAAGTCAGCTTGTATCCTTGGCTTTTTATATCGCCTATACAGTTGGGTCACTCATTTATATGGGAATTTCTTTGTTAATTAAGCAAGATTTGGTAAATAAAATTGGGTATAAAAATGGTTTGGCTTTGGGATTGTTAATTTCGGCCCTTGGTACCTTGTTGTTTTACCCTGCTGCCAATTTGGGTTCTTTCCAATTAATGTTATCGGGCTTATTTATCGTAGCATTGGGATTTTCATTGCAGCAAACGGTAGCCAATCCTTTGGCCATTGCCTTAGGTCCTATAGAAACAGGGTCACAAAGGTTAACCTTAGCAGGTGGAATTAACAACTTAGGAACCACCATTGGACCCTTAATTGTGAGCTTTGCTATTTTTGGTTCGGCCAGCAATGCCAGCTCTTCTATGAGTATAGAGTCTGTTAAAATTCCTTATTTGGTTTTGGGTTTGGCTTTTTTATTGGTGGCAATATTATTGAAATTTTCATCTTTGCCAGATAGGCCAAAAGCTATTGTAGAAGAAACCAATGATGTAAGCATGGGAAGAAGCTCTGCTCTTAAATATCCCCAGTTGATTTTAGGTATGATTGCCATATTTGTTTATGTAGGAGTTGAAGTTTCTACTGCTAGTAATTTACCTGCTTATATGGAAAAGAACTTAGGTTTCTTAACTAAGGATATTGCGCCTTATATTTCTTTGTATTGGGCTAGTTTAATGATTGGTAGGTGGACAGGTGCAGTAGAAGCATTTACAGATAATATGAGTACACAAAAAATATTGCGGTTTATTGCGCCTTATATTGCCTTTGCTGTTTTCCTATTTGTGAATGCGGTGGCCAATCATGATTTAAGTCCATTTTATATTTATGCCTTAATTATTTTGGTACTTATTGCTGCGGATATAGCCAGTAAAGGAAATCCAGCAAGAATGTTGCTTATCTTTTCTGTGTTAGGTATAGTTGCATTATTGGTAGGTATGACAAGCTCTGGCATGACCAGTGTATATGCTTTTACCAGCGTAGGATTGTTTTGCAGTACCCTTTGGCCTTGTATTTTTACATTGGCAATAAGCGGATTGGGAAAACACACGAGTCAAGGAAGTAGCTTTTTAATTATGATGATTATGGGTGGTGGTATTGTGAGTTGGCTTCAAGGTTTTGTAGCAGATGAAATTAATAATATTCAGTATAGTTATATAGTAGGTGTTTTGTGTTTTGCCTATTTGGCGTTTTATGCCTGGAAGGTGAGTGGTATTTTAAAATCACAAGGTATTAGTTTTGATAAAAAGTTAAGTGGTGGTCACTAGGTTTAGCCTTTTACTTGTGCCTTTAAATTGTAGTCTTTATCTGGAGAGTTAAAATCGCTACCTAGCCTACATAAAAAAAGCCCCTAAGTTTATCGCTTAGGGGCTTTTTTTTATGCTAATTAATACTCTTTAGCCATTCATGGAAGCAAGAAATTCTTCATTACTTTTTGTAGAACGCATATTCTTTAACATGACGTCCATGGCTTCTTCTGGATTCATATCTGCTAAGTGATTTCTTAGTACCCAAATACGTTGTAAAGCAGTTTTCTCAAGCAATAAATCATCTCTTCTTGTACTTGATGATACAATGTCAATAGCAGGGAAAATACGCTTGTTTGCAAGCTTTCTATCCAATTGCAATTCCATGTTACCTGTACCTTTAAACTCTTCAAAAATTACCTCATCCATTTTAGAACCTGTTTCGGTAAGCGCTGTTGCAATAATGGTTAATGAACCACCATCTTCTATCTTACGCGCAGCTCCAAAAAAGCGTTTTGGTTTGTGTAAAGCATTTGCATCCACACCACCAGATAATATTTTACCCGATGCAGGTTGTGCAGTATTAAATGCCCTAGCCATACGGGTAATAGAATCCAATAAAATAACCACATCATGTCCGCATTCTACCAAGCGTTTCGCTTTCTCTAATACAATATTGGCAAGCTTTACATGCTTTTCTGCAGGCTCATCAAAGGTAGATGCTACTACTTCAGCGCGCACACTGCGTTGCATATCTGTAACCTCTTCCGGACGCTCATCTATCAATAAAATCAATAAGTAAACTTCAGGATGATTTTTTGCAATGGCATTTGCAATGTCCTTTAACAAGATTGTTTTACCCGTTTTAGGTTGTGCAACAATAAGTCCGCGTTGTCCTTTACCAATTGGTGCTAACAAATCAATGATACGTGTTGAATAGGTAGTAGAATTATCTGCCAATCTTAACTTTTCATCAGGAAATAGCGGCGTTAAATGTTCAAAGGCCACACGGTCGCGCACTTCAGAAGGAATTCTACCATTAATTGACTCCACTTTTACTAAAGCAAAATATTTTTCACCTTCTTTTGGTGGTCTTACCGTTCCAAAACAAGTATCTCCTGTTTTTAGTCCAAATAATTTAATCTGACTAGGCGATACATAAATATCATCTGGAGAGGGCATATAATTATAATCAGAAGAACGTAAGAATCCGTATCCATCCGACATCATTTCCAATACTCCTTCAGAGCTAACTAATGCCTCTAGTTCTTGGTAGCTATTTTTATCTTGTCTTTCGTTGTATCCGTTTCCACCATTGCCATTTCCGCCATTGCTGTTTCCACCATTGTTGGCATTTGGGTTGCTGTTGGTATTACTATTTCCTCCTGGGTTGTTATTGCCCATGTTGGAGTTTCCAGCATTATTGGTATTAGGGTTGTTGCTGGTATTTGGGTTATTATTTCCCCCAGAGTTGTTATTGCCGCTAGGGGTGTTTCCACCACTATTGGTATTAGGATTGTTGCTGGTATTTGGGTAATTATTTCCTCCTGGATTGTTATTTCCGTTTGGATTATTATTCCCATTCTCGGTCCTTGGCTGTCTATTTTGATTTCTATTATCTACGCGCTCACCACCTCTGTCGTTCCTTTCAGCGCGGTCATTTCTGTCTGCTCTGTCGTTTCGGTCGTTTTTATCATTGCGGTCGTTACGCCATTTATCTTTTCTATCGTTGTTCCTAACTGGAATAGGCCTATCTCCACTTGGCACAGATGCTGGTGCATTATCAACCACTTCTGTAACCACTACTGGATTAGCTTCAACTACTTTTTCTGGAATAGATTCAACAGTAGGAGTAGCAACAGGAGGAGTAGAAATAGGAGCCACTACTTTCGATTTAATTTCAACAGGAACCGCTGTTGCTTCTACGTCGGCAGCCTTAGTTACACGAGGTCTACCTCTCTTTTTGGGAGTTACATCTCCTTCTTCGGCCAATTTATGTGCCTTGTCATTTTGATTTTCCAATATCGCGTTTATTAACCCTTGTTTATCATGTCCTGTGGTAGAAATGCTATAACTTTTAGCAATGTCTTTTAGCTCTGAAACGAGCATGTCTGTTAACGAATTAAGATCGTGCATGTAGATGATTTAAAATGAATCAATCAACCTGAAGCAGCTTATAGTTTAGAACCGATAAATCCGTGGGGGAGTTGATTGAGAATGCAATAGTAAGTATTTAACATTGAATTCCAAATTTTTTTTGCGATTAGGTTCCTTGCACCTTGTCAAGCGCTTTTTTGTAAGTTTCCAAGCAGCGGTTCCGCGCAAAAGTGTGGTCCACCATAGGTTTTGGGTATCGGTCTGAACCAATCTCTGTCACCCATTTTTTTATATAGCCTAATTGTTTATCAAATTTTTCTGTTTGCAAGATGGGATTAAACACCCTAAAATAGGGTGCGGCATCTGTACCACAACCCGCAGCCCATTGCCATCCGCCATTATTTGCACTTAAATCAAAGTCCAACAATTTTTGGGCAAAATAGGCCTCACCCCAGCGCCAATCTATGAGCAAGTGTTTGGTGAGAAAACTCGCAACAATCATGCGCACACGGTTGTGCATAAAACCAGTAGAGTTCAACTCCCTCATCCCCGCATCAACAATAGGATATCCTGTTGTTCCTTCACACCACTTTTTAAATTCTTCTTCATTGTTGCGCCATTTAATAAAGTCGTATTTAGGTTTAAAAGCTTGCTCAACAATGTGCGGAAAATGCCACAAAATTTGCATATAAAAATCGCGCCAAATAAGCTCATTTAAAAAGGTTTCATTGAGTGCTAAAGCTTTGCTTGCTTTCTCTCTAATGCTAATGGTTCCAAACCTAAAATGTATACCCAGATGTGATGTTCCGGGATGGGCAGGGAAGTTTCTATGAAGGGCATAATTTTTAATCAAGCTACTCGCAACTTCTTTTTTTGGATAAATAAAATTGCTATCACCAAATCCAATTTGCTGCATACTCGGTATCGGTTCAAACCGAAATTCTTTGATAAAATTGTGGAAGAATTTTTCTGTTGGGTAAGGGCTTAGGTAATATGAAATTCCTTGGTGCATGCGGCTTTGAAGCTTGGCTTTCCATTTTTTTGAGTAGGGTGTGAAAATGGTATACGGCTTTCCATCATCTTTGCAAATTTCATCTTTTTCGAATATGCATTGGTCTTTAAAAGAATAGAAATTTCCTCCCATTGTTTCAATTAAATCTTGGATGTTTTGATCTCTTTCTATGGCTTGTGGTTCGTAATCATGGTTGCAGTAAATTTGGGTAATGGATTGCTCTTTTATTAGTTGTTTAACAACTTCTAGAGGCTTGCCGTACTTAACTAAAAGGCCTGAGCCAAGGGCTTCCAACTCTTTATTTAATTCGCTGATTTCATTGTGTAAAAATTGAACGCGTAGGTCATTCTTATCTTCTAGTTTGTTTAAGATTTCGCTATCAAAGATAAATAGTGGTAAGATGTTTTGACCAGATTTGAGTGCATGGTATAGCCCTGAATTGTCCTTTAAACGAAGGTCGCGACGAAACCAGAAAACACTCCTTTTTGAAATCATACTTACTTAACCCGCTTTCTATCAAATTGTTTTGATAAGAAAGACATGTGGATTAAATAGGCCTTTTAAGTGGCTTACTTATTTTACTTGAGATACCAATTTTAACAAAAGTTTATAACTCAAACTTGGCTTATCTATTTGGTTTACGGTGCCTGTAATGAAGCAGTTTTTTTCTGGAACATAATATTGGAAGGCTCCAGATAAACCTGAGTGTCCAATTAAAATGGGCATTGGTTTAAAGGGTGAAAATAGCCTAGGCAACTGAAATTTCATTATCCCAATTCCATATTGAAGTGGAAAGAAAATTTTATTCCATTGTTCCATCTCTTTTAGGTCTTCTTTTGGAAAAAGTTTGCCATTAAAAAACGCCTCAATAAATACCATGCTTTCTTCTGCAGTAGATACAATGCCACCATCTGCCCAAACAGATGTCATGGCCATTGGAATGGGCAATGCTTTATTTTTAAAATACATGTTAGCAGGGGTGCGATCTGATTTGTCTTTATATAAATAAGTCTTGCTTAGATTTAGTGGAGTAAAAATATAGTTAGCTAATAATTGCTCGAGTGTTTCTCCTGAAATGTGTTCCAAAATTTTGCCTAGCAATTGATAGTTTGTATCTGAGTATAGGGCTTTTCCTTTAGCTCCGGGTTCAAAGCTTGGTTTCATGGTTTTGGAGAGTGCTATAGCATCTTGGTACGACCAATATTTATCGTGGCCTGTGCTTAATTCTTCCAATAAACTTTTGCCTCCTTTAGGTTTTCCTAAAAAGTAATCGGGTAAGCCAGAAGTTTGGGCAAGTAAGTGTCTAATTTGAATCTTGTTTGTATAGTCGTTGGCCCCCATTACGTGCAAATCTTTTTTGACTTCTGGGCTCAAAAAATGTTCAATATAGCTGTCTAAAGATAGTCTGCCTTCTTCTCTAAATTTAAAGACCAAAGCAGTAATATAAAGTTTGGTGGTGCTTGCTATAAAATAGCTTTGTGCTGCTTGCAATTCACCTGCAGAAGAGATCCATGTTTCATCGCCTTTTTTTATCATGGCAATGGCTCCAAAAACGTATTTCTTGTCGATGCTTTTTTGCAGGGTTTTGTTTAATGCTTCTGTTGGAAGGCTGGCAGTTTGTGCTTGCATATTTAACATGAAAATTAAAGTAAATGCTAGACTTAATAGAAATTTATTTTGCATGAAATTTAAGTTGGAGTCCCATTAGAAAATTACGGAGTATTTGGTCTTTGCAAACTCGGTATTGGTCTTGGTCTGGTTTGCGAAATAAGGCACTTAATTCGTGGCGACTAAATTTAAAGTCGGCCAATTCTAATATGGCCAAAATATCCTCATCAATTAGATTAAGTGCAATTTTGAGCTTTCTAAGAATGATATTGTTGTTAAGGCTTTTTTCTGGCTTGGGGGTGATATTATCTTTTTTGCCTCGTTTTGCAATGATAAACCCATTTAAAAATGCAGCAAGGTCAATATCATAAATGGGTTTAAAATCGGGATCCTCATCTTTTTTTAGCCAATCACTAATTTGTTCTCTGCTAGCTGGAAGTCCGCCCTCTGCAAACAATTCCATCATTTTGGTGTCGTTGAGGTTAAAGGTATACCGCAAGCGGCGCAAAATATCATTGTTGTTCATTTTGAAGCATAAAGGGCAAATTTAGCTCAAAAAATGATAAGTAACTATTCTTTGTGCTTAAGGTTTAAAGTGCCCATTGGAAACATGTCTAATCCCTCTGTTTGAAATAAATCGCCACTTAATGTTAGGCTGTCGCACTTGAGAGGAATTGAAAAAGTTCTAAATGATAGGGTGTCTTGTGAAAATATGGAGCCCTGTAATTCTCCCTTTATTGCAAAATCGCTTGCCCATCCTAAGGTTCTTAACAATGCACCACGATTAGAAATCACCCTGGCATTTTGGATATTCGCTTCTCCAATTTTCCCTTTTACCTCACCTTTGTTATTTATACTTAAATGGGTTGGGAGGCTTTCTTTTGAGTGTATAAAAGTATATTGGCCAAAACCCTCTTGGTAACGAATTTTTATCTGTTGATTTCCTTCCCAATTTCCAAGCAAATAGTTGCCATGGTTTGTGTCAGTTAAATTTAAGCTTTTCTCTGAGCTGCAACTTTGAATACTTAGAACAAGTAACATAAAAATTGTTACCCTAAATTTTGCAAGTTTTTCCATATACGTTATTGTATAAATTCTGGCGCAAAATTGAATTCAATTTTTATTGTAGGAAAACGGATTTGAGTAAAATGGGGGTAAAAGAATTGTATAAAATGCAAAAAAAACAATTCGATTTAGGAGATTCTGCAATATTATTTTGGAATTTGGAGTAGATGGTTTTCAAAATCCAAATATATTGCGATAAAAAAAAGAGTATGAAGAATCATGGATTTCTAAGGTCTTTAATGGGTTTGTTTTTTGTTTCTGCCTTTGTAATCTCTTGTGCTCCCTCACGTATTGTTAAGCCTTTGGCTAAGGGAGAGCAAGCCATTGGGGCAAATTTAGGCGGGCCATTAATCAGTTTTGGAGGATTGCCAATAACCATTCCTTATACGAGTGCATTTTATGCAAAGGGGATAAATGATAAAACAAGTGTTTTTGGCTCATTGCATTTAACTGCATTGTCTTTTGGGGTGTTTCAAACGGATATTGGGGTATGCAGAGAATTGTATCGCAATGAGAAAAATAAGTTTGGGTTCACCGCTAATCCGGTTCTTAATTTTGCCATTGACCGATGGGAGTGGAAGGCTAAGTTGTGGCCGCAATTAGATATGAATGTTTACAAGGAGATTGGTTCAAACAAGTTGTTTTATGTTGGGGTTTGCAATTGGTTTGAGCTTAGTCAGAATCGCGCACATGGGGAGGTTCAGCCCAAACATTGGTATATGAATCCGCAATTGGGTTTTCAATATGCACCCAAGAAGTGGACATATGGAATTGAAACTAAATGGGTGGCTCCAAATGTGCCTAATCAGCCAAATGTGGCAGATTATATTGGTCCAAATCACATGGGTGCTATTGGAGTATATTTTCAAATAATAAGGAGGTTCTAATGAAAAATAATAGGATAAAAATGCAGGTGATTTTGATGAGTAAAGTTAGAAGCTCAAAAGCAATTTTGTTAGTAGCGCTATTTTATACTTTGGTCTTATCTTCTTGTTTAAGATTGGATAGCAATCTCTTTAATTTGAGTGATAAAATAACAGAATACAAATGGGATAATTATACCGGGGAGCAAGATTTTAAGTTGGATGCGAGTTATACCATTCAAGATTCCATGCACCATGTATTTACCTTAGATTCTAAAGGGGCTAATGATAGCAAGAGTTATAAAATATATGCTACTTACCTGGGTGAGGAAAGCAGAATTGGCACCGATACGGTTATTTTGTATTGCCATGGAAACAAATGGCATATGGATTTTTATTGGCAAAGAGCCAAACTCTTAGCCCATACTGGTTACAAGCATCGTTATGGCGTGATGATGCTAGATTATAGAGGATATGGATTGTCTGAGGGTCCGCCAAGTGAAGAGGGTTTATACAATGATGTAGATGCAGCCATGCAATGGTTAAAATCGAAGGGATTAAGCAATGAGCGCTTAATCATTTATGGCTTTAGCATGGGTTCTGCACCCACCTGCGAGTTAAGCGCCAACAGCCGGAGTATGCGCCCGCACAAGGTAATCTTGGAAGCTCCTTTTGGTAGCTCTGCTATCATGGTGGCAGATGGTTCTGGATTAGATTTGCCAGGGTCTTACGTCACCAATTTAAAAATTGACAATGCTGAAGAGATAAAAAAAGTGAGTCAAGACCTATGTTGGATACATGGCACGCAAGACAATTTTTTAAACATCAAAACCCATGGGGAAGTAGTGTTTAAAAATCATGGAGGTAATTACAAAGAGGCTCATAGAATAGAGGGAGCCGACCATGGAACGGTTCCCGTGACCTACGGATTTGAAAACTACTTGGAGACCCTAAAGAAGTTTATTCTCCATTAAAATTTATTCCACAAAAAATGCCTCATTACGAGGCATTTTTTGTGCTAAAGAAAATATAAGATTAATATGTTTTTTAGTTTTGGTTAAGCCTTTTTCTTTAGGATAATTTTCTTTTGTTGAAATTCATATGCTGCATCCAAAACTTTGATGTAATTCTCCCATTTTGATTTTGGATCGTACAATTTCTTATAGGTTTTAGTGGTTTTAACTTTAAGGGTATTACCACTGATTTCTGCTACAGAAATAAATGAGGCCGATTCATTATCAACTTTCATGTTTAAACCGCTGGCGTCAGCTACCATGTAACCTTCGGGAACCTCAAATGAAATTTCATCAATAAAGGTCCTTCTATAGTTTTGATATATATCAAAATTACGCGTCATATCATCTGGCTTAAGCTCCAATTGGGATCCAATAAGAGTTCCAATGGAAACAAGATAGTTTGGGCCAGCTTGAGAAATAAGATTTTTAAATTCTGTATTTATTTTAAAGCTTAATACAGGAGAATCGTCGTATCTGCCATCTGAAATTAATTCAAAATCACTCACTTTTTCTACATCAAATTTTTGATTTTCGAAGAGCTTTTTAAATTCATCCATGGCTTCTTTATATTTTTTATCCTCCTCTTCTTGTTTGGCTTTAAGGTAGGCCGCTTGCTTCACCTTGTTTTTAGAAACCTCTACATCTGCGTCAGGCTTTCTTTTGATTCTTTCAAGGTCGCTGGCAACAAACTTTCGTTGGAATAAGATATTGTCATAGTAATCGTATCTCGGACTTCCTTTTACTTCAAATTGCTTTTGGAGCAGAAGGTTTTCCATGTTCTCGCTCACCTTGATGGTGCTTGACTCTTTCACATACTGTTCGTCATAATTGTATTCAGGAAGTTTTTCTAAAGAGACCTCATGGTTGTCTTTGTTGCTTCGGCTCCTTTTATTCACGTATGTCAATACCTCTGTGCCCTCCATCATGGGATAAATGTTGTTGAAATGGCTATGTTGATTTGCATTAAAGATATATAAAGGCTTACTATTGGTATTTACCTTTAATCCTTTTGCTATTTCATTTTGGTGAATCACATCTTTGATAGAACCGTATTTTTTTGATACGCCAGCGAGGTTTACATAATCAATTTCAAACTCATCAAATACATCGCGTAAAACGCCCAAAAACAAATCCTCATGCATACTTTCCAGGGCGCCATCTTTTATTAGTTTTCCACCATACATAAGGATAAGGGTTGACTCTCTTCCGTCTAATTTAACCAAAGTTACGGTTCTTAAAAAATAGTAGGCTTGCTTCACAATTTCTTCTGTTGAGCCAGGAGGAAGTTTCAAACTTTTAATATGCCTGATGGTTGATTTTGAAAGCGAGGCTTGATATTCTATGCTTGGAGAAACTCTTTGATTGGCCAATTGAACAATATCATCCTCACTTAATGAGGCATCAAAATTGTCGCCAATATTTTTCGTTTTTACCCTAGATTTTTGCGTCAATTGGAATTTAATAACAGGAGAACTTCTAAGCAAATAATTGTAGTATTCTTTATTTGAGGTGCTGCGCATGGTATCCGAAATTACGTAGAACCTAGAGCCATCTGACTTATCCTCTATTTCTGGCTTGGGTGCGCCATTTAAACTAAACAATTGAATATTGTAATTTGGCGGAACCGTCATGCCAAAGTGTTGCTTTAAGAGGGGGTAGTTATTTGATAACACTTCTACAACTGGAGCGCTGGTAAAAGGGTTTGAATAAACATAGGTATTGATATCTACCACTTGTTGAATATCCAAAACATCTCCTATTTCTAAACCTTGAATAGGAAGTTTTACAATTTCATCGGAAGTGCCTATAAACTCGAAAAAGAAATCAGGGATATCTGTAAGACCAAGTTTTTCTGTTAAAGCAGCTTTCTTAGATACTTCCTTTATCGACTTGTCAGCTTTTATAACAAATATTTTATAGCTAGAACCTGATGTAGTATAAAACATAGAAAAGGTTTCTAAGGCAGATTTATCTTGGATGGCAATTTTTCTTCTTACTTTTCTTTTTTCTAATAGACCATTTTCTTTGGTAGCTACAAAGTCAAAATCAACGGTCTGAGCCAAAATAACAGCAGAGTATTTTTTATAGGCTTCAGGAGCCTCATTGAGGTCAAAATCTGAATTGAACTCCTTTAAGTTGGATTCAAAATTTGATTTTTCTAAGCGTTGTTTTCTAAGTTCGCTTGGACTTAGTTTTTTATCAGAAACTTTTTCTTCACTCTCCTCTTGAATGGCGTCTGTGGCGGCTTGTTGCTGTTGGATTTTTCTTCTTTCAGACGGTCTTTGTGCAAAGGTGCTCCCCAAAAACAGTAAGGTAGCAAGTATAAATAGCAATATTTTTCTCATAAGATTATTGTTGTGTAAGTATGATTTGTTCTTTGTAGAATTTGTTTAATTCTTTGATTGTTTTGTTCCAATCAGCAAAATTTCTTTTGTGTATAATTCCTTCAGGAATCTTCAGTTCTGTTTTATAAACAAGTTCATTCCCCTTAAGGGTATAGCTTAGGTTAAATGAATAATCCTCTCCTTTTCTTTCGAAATTTTGAGGGGTGTATTTTACTTTGTAACCAGGAGGTAGTATTAGTTTTATTTCTTGTGTTTTTAATTCACTGTAATGAAATTCATAATCAAATAAACGGGTAGAATCAAAGGTGAATCCAAAGAATTCACGCGAATAATCTAAGTTTAAATAGAGCTCTTTCCCATCTGGAATTACATTGTGCTTTAGAATATAATTGTTGCTAAAAACAAGGGGTGCATCTCTGTTTTCTATCCCACTTGTTTTTACATTGGATACCATTTCATTTTTCCCTTTAGATAGAAAATACCCTACTGCATCTTCTTTGTGTTCTGATTTTAAGTTGTTGTACTCAACCAAAATACCTGTTTTATAGTCGTTTTTGAAGGTAAGTGTATTCTCGCCTACAAGGTTCTCTCCATCAATACGTGCTGTTCTTTTGATGGCATGTAAGTTTGAGTCTGCGATATAGGCAGGCACTTTGTCTAAAAAATAATTATCGCCATCTTCAATCATTACGGGTCTGCCTTGTATGCGATAGGCATTGACATAGTAAGAACCATATTTTTCGGTTCCATCAATAAAAATTCTTTTCCCATTTATAACTACGGTGCAAATCATATGGTTGTCTACAGAAAGGGAAGGGGTGGAATAATCATACGCAATTAGTTTGGTTCCAACCCAAGTTAACCTAGCATCATAGCCAGCAATTTTTAACATTTCCTTACATAGGTTTGCCATGCCTTTACAATCGCCATATCTTCTTTTGAAAACATCTTGCGCAGCTGCTGGCTTAAATCCAGCTAAACCCGCCTCATAAGCTAAGTAGATGATATTGTCTTGAACCCAATAATAAATGGCCTTGATTTTATCCTCATCAGTTGATTTGCCCGCAGTTATTTCTTTCACTTTTTCTTTGAGGGGTTCTGGATTGTTGTTTACCTTTAAAACAAGGCTGCGGTACCATTTATACAGGTCATCTGTGGATTTAAGAAGGGTATAGGTTTGGTTATTATTGGTTACCGATTTTGCGATCACTAACACATGTGGTAAAATATGTGAGGGTCCGGGGGAGTTAGTTTGTTTGTATGCCCCAAAAATATCTTTGATGGTATAAGTAATGCGCCTTGATTTTTTACCTTCAACAATGGTTTTCTCAATGTTGTAGCCCTCAAAATTCATTTCCTTTAATTCGAGTTCAAGCCAATTGGGAACGTCGAATGTTATGCGCTTTTCCTTTTGAGGATAAAAATCTGGGAAGTATACACTGGTAAAATATTTAATGTCGTGGAAGGTTCTTTCTGTTTTAAATCCATAAACCTGTCCCACATAATTGAAGTATTGCCTGTAGATTTTATACCGAGTATCTGTGGTGTAAAATTCGCTAAACGACATGTCCACTGAGCTCACAGCAATCTTAGAACCCGATTTAGTGAAGCCAGAAATAGAATTAACACTTGATTCGAAATCATAAGTGATGCTATTGCTGAACTCCATATTTGATTTTAAAGAAAGTAGCTCATATTTATCCTCTTCAAATACCGAAACCATGGCAGTTCCCTCCGAATATTTGTTAAATGAAAAAGAGAGAACAGTTTCATGGTCTAGCGCATATACATCACTTTTAGGATATTTTTTACTGAGCTCCTTTGCCAATTCACCATCTGCTTTTGTTGCAAAATTTTGTGCATTACCGTTGAAGCTAAAAGCAAGGAGGATAATTGATAGGCTGAATAATCTTAAAGACATTCTTTAAAAATTTAAGAACTTATTGAATGAAAGTGCAACGGCAAAACCATCGTTAAAGGAAGAAACCGCGTTTCCTGAAACGGATGAAGGGAGATAACTCAATTTGAGTTTTATCTCTTTTGCTTTTTCACCTTTCCAACGTCTATATCCTATCATTAAGCTAGGCAAAGAGCTTACTGCTGGCATTTTTGAATTCAGACTTGAATTGTAGTCTTTTGATTCTTGTACGAACAATAATTGCATTCTATTATCCAAACCTACACCGAGGCTAAAGCCTGTTTCTTTTTCACTAGCATAGGTTGCCCCCATGCCTGTATTCCAAGTAAGATAAACAGGAAATGAAATGGACCCTAAATGTTCGGAATAGTAGTAGTATGGAGTTTTGACTGAACCATTAAAATAATCGCCTTGAAATTCTTTTTTTGCGTCACTAATATGTATTCCAATGGGCATATTAATGGAGTAGCTATTTTCCACCCCTTTTTCGATGATGTTAATGCTTGCTGAATAGTAAAAGGAAATTAATGCAATTTCTGTACTACGGTATTGGCCATCAATATCCATGGTTTTTAAGTTTCCGTTAAAATCTTCCACATTAGCATTGGCTGTATGTTCCTTGACTTGGCTATAAAATAAATCTGTATACAGAGAAAACCCTATTTGGTGGAAGAATTTATCTTTTATCCCTTGGGCTGATAAGGAAATTGAAACACCTAGGAGTAAATAAAGTAGTATCGTTTTTTTCATTTGTTTAGTAGTTTAAAATTTTCCCAATGGTAAGCATAAGAACCATTCCTGGGGTGCTTAATTTACTCGATTCATTTACATATTCTTTATTGCCAAATACGTACCCAAATTTTAAGTTGTATTCAACTAATTCGTCTCCTTTGGTTGTTCTTTTTCCAATATTAACAGCAGGCATCATACTAAAACGTTTTATTTTAAATTCCTCAAGATTGTTAACACCAGAATCAAAATAGAATATAGGAGAAATGCTCATATCCATACCAATTCCTACCGTCATTCCCTTTTCTTTGTCGCTCTGATAGGTTGAACCTGCGCCAAAATTAAATTGAAGAAATGCCGGAAAAGAAACACGCCCAAAGGTGTTAAAATCTCCTTCGATGGATTTGTTTTCATAGGTGTTTGTGAAATTGTCGTATTCTTTTCCATCCATCAGAAATTTAACATTTCCTGTTGAAAGGGAAGCGGTAACAGGAACATATATTCCTACAGAAAAATCTGGACCTTTTTCTATCAGGTTAAAGCGTATTCCATATTGGTAAGAAAGTATACCTAAGGCAAAATCTCTTGAGTATCCTTTGTATTCAACATTATTGTATGTGCCGGTGTAATTTACTTCTTGCAAAGGGCCAAAATTAACATCAGCTAATGCTGTGATGGCAAAGCTTGTAAAGAAGCGGTCTTTTATTCCTTGAGCAAAACCTTGCATGCTAGTGAATATAAGGAGGAGTATCAGTGTTTTTTTCATAATCAAATTGGGTATTTAGAAGTTGAGGATTTTGTTAAAAGAAAGCCTTAGGGAAAAAGCATTTTTAAATGCTGAATGATCATATTCGGGGTTGGTTATTTTTTCGGTCGATGGCATATAGCCAATTTTTAAGTTTAAGTCAGACGCCTTATCGTTTCTCCAATACCTATATCCAATGTTAATTGCTGGTAAGAAATAGAAGTTTGATTTTTTGGTATCACCAAAATCATCAAATGAATCTCCTCCATCTACCCAAAATAAAGGACGACTAATGTCGACTCCTAATCCAACACTTAAGCCTCTTTCTGCCAAGCTTTCATAGGTAGAGCCTAGACCGGTGTTAAAACTAATAAAGACAGGTGCACTTAAATTGAACATAGAAACACTGTTGCCTGTTGC
Organism: Bacteroidia bacterium; assembly: GCA_044370475.1. Lineage (GTDB taxonomy): Bacteria > Bacteroidota > Bacteroidia > UKL13-3 > UKL13-3 > B1. Next base: position 47,722 of record JBILVK010000006.1, on the reverse strand, counting down.
AGTTCCAAAGGCAGAGCCGGGATAGAAGTTTTTAACCGAATCGAGGCTTGTTAAATAGCCTTCTTTAAACCCAAAGCCTATGGCAAGCGTGATGGGTGATTCGATGGATAATGATTTAGAATTGCTAAACTCAATTAAATTAAATCTGGGGGTATAGTTAAACGAAACAACTCCAAAAGTGGCGTATTTAACATGGCCTTCAGATTTAACATAGATGGGCTGACCGTTAGCGTCTTTGTCGAAGGAATATAAATTGGAAACAGGAATTGCAGGCGACGCGAAAAAATCTGTAAAAAAGGATGCCCCAAATTCACTGAAATATGCATTGCGGTTTTTTTGGCCATTTACCCTTTGGGTTTGGAACATGGTAAGTATAATGAGCAATACCATGCCAAGGGTATTTTTATGTTTCATTTGCTTGATAGATATTGGCCAAATATATTTTTTTTGTTTCAGTTTACCAATAATGAAATTCAGTTTTTTTGGAGTAAAAATCTATGTCAATTGAGGAGCAAAGAAGATGTTGTCTAGAACCAATTTGATAATTAGTGTTTTTTTTGACCGACATTAAATAAGCTCAAATTCAATGAATAACGGACGTAATTAAGAAATATTTTAGAAAAAAAAATAAAGTGATTGAAATATAACATGGCATAAAATTCTTGCGTTGAATACACATAAATAATTTATACCATGAGAAAAAATATTTTACTATTAATTATGCTAATGGGATTTGTTGGCATAATTAAAGCCCAAACTAGGGATGTTAAATTCCAAGTACATTTCAATTCTGATGAATATGTATTGGATCAGACCGACAAAAAAATCTTGCTTGATTTGGCCCAGAAAATGCAGGGAGATGTTTATTGTGAATTGGTCTTAAAGGCGCATACAGATGAGGATGCAGCGAGTGATTATAATGAGGAATTGTCTAAGAAAAGGGCACTGAGTGTAAGTAATTATTTGCAGGAAAATGGAGTGAGTGCAACTAGAATTTCTCATTATTATTTTGGCGAATCTAAGCCCATTAAATCTAATGCTACAGCGCAGGGAAAGGCGCAGAATAGAAGGGTTGATATTGCACTTACGTATTTTGAATATGGCAATATAGGTGAGTTTTTAAAGCTGATAGGAGGTGAAACCAAACAGCGATTTAACATAAAGTCCAATGTAGAAAATACCGTTGTTGCAAAGAATGGTTTAAAGGTGGTTTTGCCTAAGGGAGCTCTTGAGTCTATAGATGGAAAGCCCATTGGTGCGGGCGAGTTGACCATGGAATTAGAGGAGTTTTATTCGCCTATGGATGCTGCCACTCAGCAGTTGAGTACTGTAGCAGATGGAAAATTGTTAGAGTCTGGTGGCATGTTTAGTGTAAAGGTTTTGCAAAAAGGGAAGGAGCTAAAGCTAAAGGATGGGGCGGCTATTCAAGTGGATTTGCCTTCTAAGAATTTGCAAAATAATATGCAGGTGTTTGTGCCTGTGGTTTCTGCACAAGGTGTTACAGAATGGAAGGCTACTCCTCAACCTTTTGAAGTGAGACCTAAGAAAGTTGTTAAGCTTCCTTTTACTAAAATAAATACGCAGGCTCTTGCACAGCATAAGGTGGATGCCGATGCACAAGATATAAAAGATTTGGAGTATTTATATAAACCTTTAAGCATACCTAAAAGGCCTATGCCTCCAATAAAGCGCAAGGATTTAAGTATGGCAAGTAAGTATGAGATTTTTGAATGGTATGAGCGTATTTTTTATCCCAAAGCTTATATGGATAGGATAGTGAATGAAGAGAATGCTAAGCGCCAAAAATTAAACAAACAAGCATTGGCAAAATATGAGACTAAATTGAATACTTATCAGGTTGCGTTAGAAAAATACAAAACAGATTCTGCGAATTTTGAGACTACTGAGTTGGCAAGCTTTAGGGGATGGTTGGCGCAAACTGAGACTAAGTTTTTGGAGGCAAAAACCATATTGGAAAAGATTTGCTATAACAAAGGGATAGATAAATTTTGCGATATAAGTGAACAAGAAAAATTAACCAGTTTAAATCCTAAAGGTGTCTTTATTTCTATGAGTAAACCGAGCAGAAGTTACCAAATGTATTATGGAAATATCGTGTTAAGCTTGGGTAAAATTGAGGAGTTAAAGGAAATGAGTTTACTCATGGCTATTGGATTATATGGCAATAAGCAATCGCAGATTTTCATTGGTTTAAAAGAAAAGGAAAGAAACAGAATTCTGTATCAATATACCGTAAATGATTTTGCCATTGAACAGATTAAAAAAGAACCTAAGCTAGCTCAAATCTTTGATGCTGCACAAATAGATATTATGCAACAAAGAGAGAAGTTAGACATGCTTGATCCAAACACTGCTGCAGATAAAATATACTCTGCTTCTTTAAGTGGTTTTGGCGTAGTAAACTGCGATAGGTTTAATACTACACCAGAAAATCAAATGGCACAAATCGAAATTCCTTATCAAGGCACAGCTAGGGTTTCTTTCTTTGTTCCAGATATTAACAGTTTTGTTTATGCCTATCATGATAACAAAAATAAGTATAACCTTAAGCTCCCAATTGGCAAACAAGTAAGGATGATTGTGCTTGGCTTTAATGAAAAAAGAGAGCCGGTATTTCAAATGAAATCACTTACCATTACAGGCAATGAAACCATTGTTCCCGATGTAAAAGTAAGTACCATTTATGAAATTAGGAACAGCTTAAGTAAGATATAAACTTAGTAGTTTAACAATTGGTCCAAAGCCTTTTTAAAACGCTCTTTAGGTAAAAAGTTTTGCTCCAAATCCATGTTAAAAGGTACAGGCGTATCTAAGCTTCCAACACGTATTACAGGTGCATCAAGGTGTTTAAAACAATGCTCAGAAATATGGGCCGCAATTTCAGCACCAATGCCACCTGTAAGCGTGTCTTCATGCAATACTATGGCCTTTCCTGTTTTCATTACACTTGTTTCAACAGCCTCTTTATCCCAAGGCAATAAACAACGTAAATCTATAATATCTGCATCAATGTTTTTCTCTTTTACATATGCTTTGGCCCAATGAACACCCGCACCGTAGGTTATAATGCTCACTTCATTTCCGGTCTGAACCAAACGCGCTTTGGTGAGATCTAACATGTAGTAATCATCATAAACTTCTTCTTCCAATTCAACCATTCTATAAAGAACTTTATGCTCAAAGAATAGCACTGGATTTGGATCGTTAATAGCTGCGGTTAACAAGCCTTTAGCATCTGATGGCGATGATGGATATACAATTTTTAATCCGGGTACATGAAAGAACCATGCCTCATTGCTTTGCGAATGAAAGGGTCCGGCACCTACTCCTGCGCCTGTTGGCATGCGCACTACTACATCTGCATTTTGTCCCCAACGGTAATAACTCTTGGCAAGGTTATTTACAATCTGATTAAAACCAACACTCACAAAATCGGCAAATTGCATTTCTACCATTGCCTTCATTCCTTTAATGGCCAAGCCATATCCAGCACCTAGAATTGCACTTTCGCACAATGGGGTATTGCGTACTCTACCTTTACCAAATTGCTCTAAGAATCCTTGTGTAATTTTAAAAACACCACCATAATCTGCTATGTCTTGTCCCATCAAAACTAGGTTTGAATGTTTTTCCATAGCTTGTCTTAAACCGTCGCTAATGGCGTCTACGTAACGTTTGCGCGATTTGTTTTCTGAAGCAGGTTTTATAACTACATGTTGAAGTTCGTTGTAGGTAGGCACAGAATCTGGTATAGCAGTTGGCATATACACATCGCTCATTTCATAAAGTGTATCTGGAACAATATCTACTTCATTTTCTACCGTTACAATTCCATTGTCAATCTCTGCTTTAATTTTTTCTTTTATTTCGGTTCGAACCGAATCTGTTAAAACACCTTCTTGCATCAGGTAGATTTCATAATTGCTCACAGGGTCTTTTTTGCCCCAAGTTTCGAACAATTCTTGTGGCACATACTTAGTGCCAGACGCTTCTTCATGTCCGCGCATCCTAAACGTGATGCATTCTAAAATAACGGGTCTTGGGTTGGTTCTTATTGATTCACTCAAGTTTTTCATGGTATCATAAACCTCCAAGATATTGTTGCCGTCTATCTTGTATGCTTCCATTCCATAACCAACTCCTTTATCTGTGAAGTTCTTAAATTTAAATTGTTGGTTAGATGGCGTGCTTAATCCGTACCCGTTGTTTTCTATTAAAAATATAACAGGTAAATTCCATACGGCTGCCGTGTTAAGTGCTTCATGAAAATCTCCTTCACTGGCACCGCCATCACCACTAAAAACTACGGTTACTTTTTTTTCTTCTTTTAATAAATTGGCCAGTGCAATGCCATCTGCCACACCCAACATAGCACCTAGGTGCGATATCATTCCAACAATATGGTATTCGTTGGTGCCAAAGTGAAATGAGCGTTCTCTCCCTTTAGAGAAGCCGCTATACTTACCTTGCCATTGGGCAAATAATTTAGCAAAAGGAATATTTCTCCCTGTAAAAATGCCTAAATTTCTGTGCAAGGGTAAGATGTATTCGTCTTTATCTAGTGCTTCAACAACGCCTATGCTAATGGCTTCCTGACCAATGCCACTGAACCATTTGCTTACTTTTCCCTGACGAAGTAGGATGAGCATTTTTTCTTCTATCATCCTTGGTTTAAGCAAGGAAGCGTATAGGGAGAGTAGCGTTTCGTTGGAATATTGTTTTCTGTTAAAGCTTAGCATAGGTGAAAATTGTGAAGCAAAAATAGGCATTTTGAGTGGATGAGTTTAAATTTTTACGATTGTTTGCAGGGCTGTGGATTAATTTGTAAAATTGATTTTTAAAAACACAAATGTCTAAAACAGAAGCAAACCCTTTAAACTCTGCTATACAAATCTTTAAGCAGTATCAAAAGCTTGGATTGGAGGCCATGAATCAAATAGATTCTGAGGGTATAAATTGGTGTCCAGAGTCAGAAAGCAATTCAATTGCGGTTATTGTGAAGCATTTGCATGGCAATATGAAAAGCCGTTGGACAGATTTTTTGGTGAGTGATGGGGAGAAGGTTTGGCGGGAGCGTGATGCAGAATTTGTAGGTGAAAATTTAAGCAAAGATTTCGTTTTGAACCAATATAATGAGGGGTGGGAATATTTGTATAACGCGCTAAGGCCTTTGGTTCAGACCGACCTTTCTAAAATTGTTACCATAAGAGGGGAGGAGCATTCTGTGTTAGAAGCCATCAATAGGCAAATTGCGCATTACAGCTACCATGTTGGACAGATTGTTTATTTGGCAAAGGCCGTAAAATCTGAACACTGGAAATCCTTGTCAATACCCAAAAACAAGAGCGATGAGTATAATAATAAGGTGAAGCAATCGTGAGATTTTATTCTGATATAAGGTGAATAAATTGATTGAAAGTGCCTTTTTTAAACACGTTTGTGAAACTATGGAAGGAATTGCTTTGTTGTGTGGTTGGTGACATTTAGAATAATTGAATATCTTTATAAAATGGAAAAAATACTTTTCTTACATGGTGCTTTGGGGTCTAAATTACAGTTTGGGCCTTTGATGCAAAAACTGTCTGACACTTATGAGTGTTACTCTTTGAACTTTGCTGGACATGGCGGAGAAATGATACCTGCGCAAGGTTTAACATTTCAAACTTTTGCAAAGAATATCTTGGACTTTATGGATGCAAACAATTTGGATAAGGTGAATTTGTTTGGTTTTAGCATGGGTGGTTATGCTGCCTTGTATTTTGCCCATTTGCATCCAACGCGGGTTCATAAAATTATGACGTTGAATGTGAAGTTTAATTGGGATCCCATTACAACAGCCAAAGAAACGGGTATGTTAGATCCAGATAAAATGTTCGAGAAAGTGCCTGCCTTTGCCAATAATTTGATGGTGTTGCATGGCATGAATATTTGGAAAAACTTGCTAAAGAGCACTAGTGATATGATGAAGAAATTGTCGGAAACGGTGGTGATGAGTGAGGAGGAATTGAAGGAGATAGCGCATCCTGTTTTGTTGGGAATTGGCGATAGGGACAATACGAGCAGTGTAAAGGAAACATTGGATGTTTACCAGAAAATGCAGCGGGCGCAGCTATGGGTTTTACCTAATACAGCTCATCCTTTTGAGCGTGTAGATTTGGGTATTTTAGAGAACATGACAAGAAATTATTTCAATAATTAGTATTTTGGTCTGATAATTGTGTTTGTGTTATAAATTGTATCGCATGAAAAAAGTATTATTTGTTGCATTTGCCATCTTCTTTATGAGTTCGTTTACCAAACCTAAAGGTGATGAATTAAAATGGTATAAGTGGAATGAGGGTTACCCTGTAGCCCAGAAAGAGGACAAAATTATCTTGGTAGATGCCTATACCGATTGGTGTGGATGGTGTAAGAAAATGGATAGGGATACTTATAGTAACCCCGATGTTATTAAGAAATTAAACAAGCACTTTATTGTAATTAAGTTTAATCCAGAATTGCGTGATTTAACTTACGACATAGATGGACAAACATTTTCTGCGCGCGATTTTTACCAGCAATTAAGTAGGGGTGAGAGTACGGGTTTTCCAACAACCTACTTTATCAATCCAAAGAAGAAGTCATTATTTATTGATGCTGGATACCATGATGCTGCCAGCTTTATGCAGATTTTGGATAAAGTAATTGCCGATAAATAGTATTCCTTATTGAATGGGCATAAAAAAACCGGATACGTTTGTATCCGGTTTTTTTATGAGTTTAGGCAGCTGCCTAAAATTACCTATTAGTAGCGATACATTTCGGCTTTGAATGGTCCTTCAACCTTCACGCCAATATAGTCTGCTTGCTCTGTGTCTAACACAGTTAATTTAGCGCCAATATGAGCTAAGTGTAAGAAAGCTACTTTTTCATCTAAATGCTTAGGAAGAACGTACACTTTATTTTCATAGTTTGCACTATGGTTCCACAATTCTATTTGAGCCAAAGTTTGGTTGCTGAATGAATTACTCATTACGAAGCTAGGGTGACCCATAGCGCAACCTAAGTTAACTAAGCGGCCTTCTGCTAAGATGATGATTTCGTTTCCATCAACATTGTAGATATCAACTTGAGGCTTCAAGGTGTTTTTGGTTGAACCAAAAGTTCCATTTAACCAAGCCATATCAATTTCATTGTCAAAATGGCCAATATTACATACGATAGATTTATCGCGCATTGCTCTGAAGTGACGCTCAGTAATAATTTTTAAGTTTCCTGTAGCTGTTACAAAAATGTTAGCACGCTTGCAAGCCTCTTCCATAGTTACCACTTCAAAACCATCCATTGCAGCTTGTAAAGCGCAAATAGGATCAATTTCTGTAACCAATACACGTGCACCTGCACCACGTAATGATTCTGCAGAACCTTTTCCTACATCACCATAACCAGCAACAACAGCAACTTTACCTGCCATCATGATATCAGTAGCTCTACGAATAGCATCTACTAAAGACTCTTTACAGCCGTATTTGTTATCGAATTTAGATTTGGTAACCGAATCGTTTACGTTAATAGCTGGCATCACTAAAGTGCCTTTTTTCATACGCTCATACAAACGGTGAACACCTGTTGTAGTTTCTTCAGATAAACCTTTGATTTCTTTGGTTAAATGAGGGAAACGATCAAAAACCATATTGGTTAAATCACCACCGTCATCCAAAATCATATTTAAAGGCTTGCCACCTTCAAATGCGGCCAAAGTTTGCTCAATACACCAGTCAAATTCTTCCTCGTTCTGACCTTTCCAAGCGTAAACAGGGATGCCAGCAGCAGCAATTGCAGCAGCAGCGTGATCTTGTGTTGAGAAAATATTACATGAACTCCAGGTAACTTCTGCACCTAAGTGTTTCAATGTTTCGATTAACACGGCAGTTTGGATGGTCATGTGTAAACAACCAGCAATACGCGCTCCAGCAAGTGGTTGTGCTGCGCCATATTCTGCGCGAATAGCCATTAATCCTGGCATTTCGGCTTCGGCTAAACGAATCTCTTTACGTCCCCATTCTGCTAGGGTAATGTCCTTTACTTTGTAAGGAAGGGCAGTTTTTGCGTCTGACATATTATTTCTATAAAAAATTTAGTGTGCAAATGTAAGTCTAACTACCTGATAATAAAAATAAAATTTAGTCAAACTTTTGCAAGGATCATGTGTTTATCTGCCATTAATGCAGGTATGTAAAGTTTGGTTCGTTTATTGAGAAATGTTTGAAATTATCTCATATTTGTTGCTTAAATCAATTAAGTTGAATCTTTGAATGGTTAATTTGGGGAAAGAGATTTTTCAGTTAAATCTCAACCTAATTTGCTATTTATGTATGATAATTATTGATGCCCAAACTAAATAAAACACTTAAAACAAAATATATAAACTATGCCATATCCAGAAATGTTGGTTGCTCCAATGAGACAACAATTAGAAACAGTAGGATTTAAATCTTTGATGAATGCTTCTGAAGTAGAAGGAACAATGAATAGCAAACAAGGAACCCAATTATTGGTGTTTAACAGTGTTTGTGGTTGCGCTGCGGGTACTTGCAGACCAGGTGTTATTGATGCAGTTAGCACTGCCAGCAAAAAACCGAGTGAGTTGCTAACTGTTTTTGCCGGACAAGAGACTGATGCGGTTGCTAAGGCGCGCGAATTCACTTTACCTTATCCGCCATCTTCACCATCTATAGCTTTGTTTAAAGATGGAAATTTGGTACATTTCATCGAGCGTCATATGATTGAAGGTAGAAGTGCCGAAATGATATCACAAAATTTGAAGGCAGCTTTCGACGAGTATTGTTCATAAGCAAATCCGTAGGGACAGGTTGCGACCTGTCCTAGTTTGCGGGTTTTGTAATGCAGCGCGTATGTGGGTTTTGCATCGCACCCCGTATGCAGGTTTTGTAATGCATCCGGTTTGAGGGGAGAGAGGTTTACCCGCGAAATTTGATATTGGAGGATTTTTTCGTATACCCGCGGGGAGGACAGGTCTCGACCTGTCCTTACGGGTTGCGGTGTGCCCGGTGAATAAATGTTGCGGGTAGCGGATTGCCCGGGGAATATGCGGTGTGCCCGGAAAATAAATGTTGCGGTGTGCCCGGGGCCTATTCTAGGGAAATATTTTCGTCGCCTTTTTGCCAAGGCACGTAGGTTACAATAAATTGAAACATCTCATCGGTGGTCTTCATGCTGCCTTCTTTTTCAGCAATAACCTGAGGTGGGCTAAATGGGTTATTGGGGTTGCTTGCCCTATTGTCGAAATCACCCTCCACATAAATTGTTGAGCCTCTAGGAATCTTGAGCAATGTTTTTGGCTGATAAAAATACTGCCACCTAAAATCCCAGTTATTAATCCTTATAAGCCTGATGGTATCGCCACTTGGCTTAATGGCATAAGCCCAAAAACGCTTGCCAATTAAGTGCATATGCGGCACCATGGTGATGATAGAAATATCGTTTGGAACAGGAAATTTGATATGAAAGGTTTTTATTTCATTTGGGGGAACCACCAATGCTGGCTCAACTGGAACTAAGCCTAATGTGCCAATTTGAAATTCTGATACAGGTCTTTTTGGCGCTTTATCTGCATAATAAATTTTAAAATAAGAAGAATCAATTTCATTGAGCGGACTAGGTCCAAAATGCATATCATTTAGATAGAAGGCATTTTTCTTGCCAATTTTGTAGCCACCAATAGCATCAGGGTAAAAGCTAAATTGTGAGCCAGGTAAATAGTTGCAAACGCTTGGTGTCATGGGCGCGTAGCTGCCATCGTCGTTCAATAAGTTAAGTTCTTTATGAATGCTGGTACTCTTGGTTTGGTCTTGGTTTACATAGAATTTTCCATTCCATAAATTGCTTTTTTTGTTTGGTTCAAACTGAATGATATGTGCATTCATATGATGCACTAAACGCTTCTTAGAAGGCACAAATTCTATGGCCCTAATGAAGGTGTCGGCAGGCAATTCAAATGGTATTTTAACTACTGCAAACAAATCTAAATTGTTCCCCAAAATGCGAATGGGTTTTTGCATCCTAACAATTAAATCGGGCTTCCCTTTTTTCCAAGTTTTCTCAATTATTTCGGGCTGAACCAAAGCGCTTGTATCGCCAGGTAAACAGCCTTGATTAACCCATTGTTGAATCAGGTTGATTTGCGCTTGGGTAAGATAGGTTTCATTGGCAAAGTGAGTATATTCTGCATCGGCAGGCCAAGGAGGCATAATTCTATTTTCGGTAACATACTTAATTAGCTTTGCCTTTGGCGCAATGTCTGTATAGTTAATTAAGGTAAAAGGAGCTGCACCATCACTGTTGTGACACTTGCTGCAATTTTGATGAATGATGGGAGCAATATGTTCTGCAAAATTTACAGGTTCACCTTCTCTAGGAATTTGGTTGGAGTTGCTATTACAAGCTACCATTGCAAAGTATATAACAAACAGGCTTATTTTAATTAATTGATAAAACATCCAACTGCTTTTGTTTGATAGGGTTTTACATATTGGTTTTGATCCATTTTTTGAAGGACGTTTCTCAGGTCATTTTCTGTAATAACGGTTCTTTTTTTGCTTAGTTCATAAGCCCAATTATCGATTCTTCCATTGTATATTTTTTGTCCATTAGCGTTGTAAACAACCACTTCAGGTGTAATAGTTGCTTTGGTATAATTTGCTAACGCTAGGTTTGGATCAAACAGAAAAGAAAGCGCTTTTAAATTGTATTTATTTTTGAATTCAATTACATCATTCTTGCTAAAATCTTTACCTGGAATAATGGCTATAAATTGAAATCCATTCTTTGAATATTTCTTTTCAATGTCTTTTATGGTTAGCGAGTAACTCTGGCATAAAGGGCATTCAGGGGAAAGGAAGTATATAACAGTTCCTTTTTTTGCACTACTTAACTGTATGTTTGTTTTCTTGCCATTTAGGTCAATCAAATCAATTTTATCTAATTGCTGAGGAGCAACTGAAAGTAAAACACAAATTAACAAAAATATCGATTGCATGTATGGCAAAAATAGGAATGTAATGCTTAATTTCGTTATAAAAGTAATGGATACATGAAAGTTTATTATAAATGGATTTTGCTCAGTTTGGCGTTTTTGATAGGGGATTTGGCAATAGCACAAGTTACCATCATCATTAAGACTATTCCAGCCAATACACCGCAAACTGATGATATTTATATTGCAGGTAATTTCAATAATTGGAACCCGGGTGATGCTAGATATAAACTTGTTAAAACCGACTCAAGCCATACTATTACCCTACCAAGCGGAACAGGTGTGGCACAATATAAATTTACAAGAGGTGGTTGGCCAAAAGTTGAATCTACTTCTGGAGGTGCAAATATTGCGAATAGAACATTTACCTATAGTGCAAATTTAAGCATTGAAAACAGTATTGCTGGATGGTTAGATTTGCTCAATGGTCCTGCAGATACTGGTTCTACAGCGCTTAGCAATGTTTCAATTCTCTCCAATTCATTCTATATGCCTCAATTAAATAGGAGCAGGAGAGTATGGATTTACCTCCCATCTGATTATAAAACAGCCACAACCAAAAGATATCCCGTAATGTATATGCAAGATGGACAAAATTTGTTTGATGCCAGAACCTCTTTTTCGGGCGAATGGGGTGTGGATGAATCTTTGGTAAAACTAGAAAAGGCAGGTGATTTGGGATGTATAATTGTAGGTATTGACAATGGTGGTGCAAAACGCATCAATGAATATAGTCCTTACGGACATAACCAATATGGAGTTGGAGAAGGGAAAGCCTATGTAAATTTTTTGGTTCAAACCTTAAAACCATTTATTGATTCTGCCTATAGAACATACTCCGATCCAAAGCACACAGCTATTGCTGGAAGTTCTTTAGGAGCTAATATTTCGCTATTCGCGGCTTTATCAAATCCACAGGTATTTGGTAAGGTAGGCATATTTTCGCCTGCCTTATACATCAATGATTCATTATACGATTTTGCTCAAAAGTGTATAATTGACCCTGGAATTTTGGCCTATTATGTTGCTGGTTCAAATGAAAGTTCAACTATGGTAAGTAACATCAATAAATACAATGATGTGCTTAAGCTCAAAGGTGTTTTATCATACAATTCCTCAGTTGCAATACATGCTGATGGCGCGCACAGTGAATGGTTTTGGAAACGTGAATTTACTAGTGCTTATCAATTTTTGTTCAATGATATGAATCCATCCAATTTAAAAGAGTTTGAAGGCAGGTTAAATAGAAATACCAGATTGGTTCCTAACCCGGCCTCCGACTATACTGAAATTAAAACATGGCCATTTAAAAGAATAAAAGTGGTAACTGATAATGGGAAAGAAGTATTTACCGCAGAAGTAAATTCGGACTATTATAAATTGGATGTAAGTGGTTTTGAAAATGGCACCTATTATGTTGAGTTTGATTTTGGCAATACAAAAATTACCAAGAAATTAATGGTTGCGCATAAATAGGCTAAATTAATAGCCACATACGAGCAATGGTGTCTATAATGAGTATTTAAAGGTTACCTATTCGCTAAATTGCTATAAGGATATTACCATTTTGTTCAAATATGTTTCACAAATTTTTTGCTAGGTTATTCAAGGTGTTTAAGGATTAAGTCCATTTACTACATCATTTCTACCACTCAAATTACTTATTTCTTGACTTTCTATTTCTTCATTTAAAGCTAGTATATTCGCCATTAAATGAGAAAACTGCCATTATCTTATAAAATCCTGTTAAGCGTTGTAGCTGTGCTCTTAATAGGCTTCCTGCTCTTATTTGCCTTTATCTCCCCTATATGCAAATGGACAATAGAGAAATATGATACCCAATTTGTTGGTAGAGAAATTACCGTAGAGCGCTTTTGGCTGAACCTATTGACAGGCAATTTAGAGATAAACAAATTGGTGCTATACGAAAAGGATGGCAAAACTCCTTTTGTTAAAATTGCGGCTTTGCAAACTGGAGTAAATATTAAAAAGGCCATTGCCGGCGAATACGATATCACCCTTTTTAAATTGGATCAGCCCGAAATTAATATTACACAACGGGAAGCGCATTTTAATTTCGATGATTTGATTGCGCGGTTTGCATCTGCATCAGATACTGCAGAACCTTTAGCGGCAGATACACTTCCAACAAAATGGAGTGTGGTAAACGCCCAGATTTCGAATGCAAAAATAGCCTATACCAATAGCAGTTTAGGGAATACTTTGGCCATTGAAAAGCTATTTATTAAAACGCCACAGCTAGCTTGGAATAGGGCAGATATGCTTTATAAAATTGATTTTGATTTGAATACCGGTGGCCGCTTTAGTAATTTAATTAAGCTCAATTCCAAAAGTATGGATTACCAAATGAATATAAGCGTTAGGCAATTTAATTTGAGTGCTTGGTATTCGTACTTAAAAGAAATTATTAAAGTTAAATCTTTAGAAGGTGAGGTAAATACGGGCCTTCAGCTTGCTGGTAATTTTAACGACCCTGCAAATTTAGGTATTAAGGGTTTGCTAAACCTAAGTAGAATTAAGGTGATTGACTCCAAAGGTTATCCTTTATTTGGGGTAAAAGACATGACGCTTAAAGTTGATACAATTGATGTAAAACATGGTGTTTACGATTTGCGTTCTTTAGATATTGATAGGTTGTTTTTGATATATGAAATGTACCCTAAAGGAAGCAATTTTGATAGACTCTTTGCAGCGGCTGCCGCCGAAACTACTGTCGCCACTGGTGATACAGCCAGCATACCTTACGATAATCCGTTTTTGGTATTAACCTATTATACCAAGGATGTGGTTAACAACCAAGATTTGAGTAGATATAGTACCAAGGACTTTTCACTTAAAAATAGTGCCATCACTTTTAGAGATTATACCCTGCAAAACAAGTTTAATTTTGAGCTTTCAAACATGAATTTAAGTGCAAGCAATTTGCGTTCTACCAACAAATTCTTAACCCTTCATGCGCGTTCTATTATTAACAAATCAGGAAGTCTAAAAGGTACAGTGGCAATTAATCCTAAAGATTTTAAAAATCTTAATATGGATTATACCATAAGCAATTTGCGCATGTCTGATTTTAACCCATACATGGTATATTATATAGCTCATCCCTTCTTAGATGGAGTAGTTAATTACCATTGTAGAACGAGCATAAGTGCCAACCACGATTTGAAATCTGAAAACAAGCTCAGCATAAATACCGTTTATGTAGGTAAAAAGCAGAAGAATAAAACGGCCGCTTCTATTACTGTAAGGCTAGCGGTTGCCTTGTTAAAGGATTATAAAGGCAATATAAATTTAGATGTTCCAGTAAGTGGGAATTTAGATGACCCTCATTATAAAATTGGAAAGATTGTATGGGGTATTGTAAAGAACATCTTTGTTAAGGCAGCTATGGGACCCTATAAATTATTAGCAAATTTATTTGGCCATAAGGAAGAGGATTTGAAAGAAATAAAAATTGAATTTTTGCAGGTTGGCCTTATCGCCAAGCAAGTAGATCAACTGAATAAAACGGCACAAATACTTAAAACAAAACCAGAGTTAGCTGTAGAGTTGGTTCAGGTTAGTAATATTGAATTAGAAAAAGAAGAGTGGGGTATGTTTTTACTAAAACAAGGTTTTTATGAGCACCAACACCAAGTTAAATTAGATAGCTTTACGCAAGTAATGGTTGATACTTTAGGCATGGTAGATATTCAAGATAGTTTGTTTAAAGCTTATGTGGGAAGCCAATTGCCCAACAAGTCCGACGCTGAATTACCTATGCAAGAGCAAATGAAACGAATTTATTCCGATGAACGTTTAACGGCCATAACCTTAAATGCTATGCAAAGAAGAAATAGTTGGGTAAGAAATTACTTAGTTAGTCAAAAGGTAAATCCAAAGCAATTCAATGTAGTAAATACGCCAAAACAAGATGCTGCAAATACCGAAACTGTTTCTAGGTATGTGGTAAACTATGTGGCTAAGGAATAAAAAAAACAGTCGCTACTTTTGCAAATAGCGACTGTTTCTATGGTATCTTTAAATTGAATTATTTATTGATATCGAAGGTATTCATAAATGCAGTTGTAAAATTACCATTCTTGAAGTCTTCGTTTTGCATCAATTTTAATTGCAAAGGAATGGTGGTTTTTAAACCTGGACCTTCGATGATAAATTCTCCCAAGGCTCTTTCCATTTTAATGATGGCTTCTTCGCGGGTTTGCGCTGTTACAATCATTTTGGCGATCATGCTATCGTAATTGCTTGGAATGGTATAACCAGCGTAGATATGGGTATCTACACGCACTCCATGTCCGCCCGGTTTATGCAAATAATCTATTCTACCTGGTGTAGGTCTAAAATTATTATAAGGATCTTCAGCGTTGATACGCACTTCTATTGAATGACGAGATGGGTAGTAATTTCTACCACTAATTGGCACACCTGCAGCAATTAAGATTTGCTCTTTTACGAGGTCAAAATTAATTACTTCTTCGGTAACTGGATGCTCCACTTGGATACGCGTATTCATTTCCATGAAGTAGAAATTTCTATGCTTGTCTACCAAGAATTCGATGGTACCAAGACCTTCGTATCCAATAGCAGAGGCGCCAGCCACAGCAGCGTTACCCATTTTCTCACGAAGTTCATCTGTCATAAAAGGGGAAGGGCTTTCCTCTACTAATTTTTGATGTCTACGTTGAATAGAGCAATCTCTTTCCGATAAATGGCAAACCTTACCATATTGGTCGCCCGCCAATTGAATTTCGATGTGACGAGGATCTTCTACATATTTTTCCATGTAGATACCATCGTTTCCAAAAGCAGCTAAAGACTCTTGTTTGGCGCTATCCCAGTTCTTTTCAAATTCTTCGTCGGCCCAAATGATGCGCATACCTCTACCACCACCACCAGCAGTTGCTTTGATGATAACAGGGTATCCAATTCCTTTGGCTAATTCGCGACCTTCGGCAGCGTCTTTTAACAGACCTTCTGAACCAGGGATTACTGGAACACCAGCCAATTTCATAGTGGCTTTTGCGTTAGATTTATCGCCCATGGCGTTAATCATTTCGGGACTAGCACCTATAAATTTGATGCCATGTTCGCGGCAAACTTGAGAAAATTTTGCATTTTCAGATAAGAAGCCATAGCCAGGATGGATGGCATCTGCATTGGTAATCTCTGCAGCAGCAATAATACTAGGAATGCTCAAGTAGGATTGAGCAGAAGGAGGTGGTCCAATACAAACCGCTTCATCTGCAAATCTAACATGTAAGCTATCACGGTCTGCTGTAGAATAAACAGCAACCGTTTTAATGCCCATTTCGCGGGCAGTTCGGATAATTCTTAAGGCAATTTCTCCTCTATTGGCAATGAGTATTTTTTTGAACATAAGAAATTTGGGTTATGAAAACCTTTTGATAAGAAATACAATTTGTTGATGCAACAAATTACTTAGGTTCTACTAGGAATAATGGTTGATCGTATTCAACTGGAGAAGCGTTGTCTACTAGGATTTTTACAATTCTACCCGACACTTCAGATTCAATTTCATTGAATAATTTCATGGCTTCAACAACACAAAGAACCTGACCAATTTTTATTTCGTCGCCTATTTGCACAAAGGCAGGTTTATCTGGTGAAGGAGACTTGTAGAAGGTACCAATCATTGGCGATTTGATGGTAATGAAATTGCTTACAGCCTCCACTTTAGGAGCTGGTGCTTCGTGTCTTTCCACAGCTGGAGCATGAACATGAGCAGCTTGTGAATGAACCATCATAGGTTGAGAATGTTGAACAACCATGGTTTTTTCATCTGTTTTTTTGATGGCAATTTTAAAATCACCACGTTCCACTTCAACTTCAGAAACTCCTGATTCTGAAACCAATTTAATTAATTCTTTTATTTCTTTTAATTCCATAACTATTCCTATTAATCTATCAAATTTATTCAAAAATATGGTTTGACAATGTGTTTAGAAAAAAAAAGCCAAATTATTTGGCTGCATCACCATCGTAAGCCCATTTGAGGTAGATAGCACCCCAAGTAAATCCCCCGCCAAATGCAGCTAATACTAGATTATCGCCCTTTTTCAATTTCGATTCCCATTCCCATAAACAGAGTGGGAGGGTACCATTTGTGGTATTACCAAAATGGTCTATATTAATCATTACTTTCTCTTTGTCTAAGCCCATTCTTTGGGCTGTAGCATCTATGATTCTCAAGTTTGCTTGATGAGGAACTAACCAAGAAATATCATCTGAAGTTAGGTTGTTACGTTCCATAATTTGTGCCGATACATCGGCCATCCCTGTTACAGCAAATTTGAACACTTGTTTGCCATCTTGGTAAACATAATGCTCTTTGGCATCAACGGTTTCGTGTGTAGGTGGTTTTAGTGAACCACCTGCTTTTTGGTGAAGGAAATGTCTGCCAGAACCATCCGATTTCAAAACAGCATCTATGATGCCATTTCCTTCGTAGTTTGGTTCAAGCAAAACGGCCCCGCAACCATCTCCAAAGATGATGCAGGTATTTCTATCTGTATAATCAATGATAGACGACATTTTATCTGCGCCTACCACCAAGATTTTTTTGTATTTACCAGATTCGATAAAGCTAGACGCTGTTTGAAGGGAAAATAAGAAGCCAGAACATGCCGCCATTAAATCGAATGCAAAAGCGTTTTTAGCGCCAATTTTATCGGCCAATATACATGCCGAAGATGGGAATATTAAATCGGGAGTAACCGTTGCGAAAATGATTAACTCAATTTCATCGGCACCAATACCTCTTTTTTTAAGAAGTCCATTAACTGCTTCAACCGCCATATCGGAAGTTGCTAAGGCAGGGTCTTTAAGAATATGTCGCTCATTGATACCTGTACGAGATGTTATCCATTCGTCTGAGGTGTCCACTAATAATTCCAGGTCTTTGTTGGTAAGCAAATCTGGTGGAACATATCCGTTTATTGCCGTTATAGCTGCAGTAATTTTTGTCATTATTGTGAAGGTGGTACGAGATTTTGAAAGGCGTCGTGAATGATCTGTACAAGTTTAGAATCTACAACGTCACGAGCAGACAATAGCATGTTTTTGAAGGCTTTGTCATTTGAGATACCATGACCAATAATTACGGGTGCATTTACTCCTAAGATAGGTGTTCCACCAAAGTTTTCGTAATTAAAGCTTTCTAGATATTCGTCGTTGATACCACGTTTTCTCAAAACGAAATACATAGATTCAAGTGCCTTAAGCACCACATTACCCGTAAAGCCTTCGCAAACAATTACGTCAACTTTATCAGAAATAATGTCTCTACCTTCTACATTTCCAATGAAATGGAATTGGTTGGTATCCTCCATGATGTGATGAGCAGAAACGGTAACTAAGTTACCTTTTTCTTTTTCTTCACCGATACTGAGTAAACCCACTTTTGGATTAGGTACTTTGTAAACATGTTGAAGCAACAATGAACCAAGTATTCCAAACTGATAAAGTACATCTGGCTTACAGTCGGCATTAGCACCTACATCAAGTAGTAAACCAACCCCTCCTTTTGCTTTTGGTACCATTGCAGTAACACAAGGTCTAATTACCCCTTCAATTGGTTTTACAGAGAACATGGCACCCACAAGCATAGCACCAGTATTTCCAGCACTCACAAAGGCGTCAATATTCTTGCGCGCTAAAAGTCCAAATCCAACAGAAATGCTTGAATCTTTCTTTTGCGAAATGGCCTTAGTTGGATGTTCACTCATGCCAATGACTTCTGTGGTATGCACAAAGTCAAAGTCGTCAACATTACCACCTTCATTTATAACGTGGTGAATAGCCTGCTCTTTGTCGCCAATGAGCACAATTCTGGCTATTCCTGCCAATTCTTTTTGGGCAATTACTGCTCCAGCAATTGCTTCCTTAGGGGCGTAATCACCCCCCATGATATCAAAACCAATTTTCATTCAAGCGAGATTTTGCAGGAATGCAAGTGATTAAATATCTTTCTGCATCTCAGGGAAAGCTAATTTCCCTTTGTAGTAACCATTAGGTGTAACACGGTGACGTAAATGAGTTTCGCCAGATGTTGCATCTACAGAAACTGTAGGATTAGCGCCTTTGTAATGCGTTCTGCGCTTATCGCGTCTTGCATTTGAGATTTTGCGTTTTGGATTAGGCATGTTATATTTCTCCTTATTATTAGTTTAGTAAATCTTTTAATTTATTCCAACGTGGATCACCCTCTTGGTCGTCTGAGTTGTCATCTCCGTCTTCATCTTCTTCTTTTTCTTCTACATGGGCTAATCTTTTCAAAACATCTTCGTTACAAGGTTTTGGTTCAGACATGCCCTCACAATTTTTCTTTATAGGCAGCGCTAATAAAAGGCTTTCATATAAGTATTGCTTTAGGTCGAACTCAATCTCTGTTCTTGCAATGTAAATAATCTCGCTGTCGTCGAAATTATTTTCCTCGCTTAGTCTCATAATAAGCCCAAACTTTTGTTGTATTGGCAAATTAAGATCCTCTGCACAGGTATCGCAAGGCACTTTTGCATATCCATTGAAATCAAATTTTAAGTCGTACATCGACTCTGATTTAATCAATTTCAAATCTACCTTAATCTCACAGTGCTCGAGCGGAGCAAATTCAAACTCCGACAAAAACTGATCGTTCAAGTCAAAATCAAATTCATTGGGCCCCATTACAAGCTTGTTGAATTCAATTAGGTATGCTTTAGACCTCGTTCCCATTATTATAGCCGGCAAAGATAGGGTTTAGTGATAAAATTCTCAATTTTTTTTGAAAAATAGCTGAATATCAATCGCCTAAAATGGCCTTAAATAATTCTTTTCCTCTCATTTCTAGTGCTTTAAAATTTAGAAGTCGATTCTAAACCTTTCGCGTTTTCCTACATTGAGGGGAAGTGGATTGGCGTTTATCTCTGCAAAATTGTTCCTTCTGGCCCAAATATCGATGGCCATAAAAAGGGCATTTCGCATAGATTGCTCACTTGCTTGGTTCTTGCCAGCAATGTCATAAGCGGTGCCATGGTCTGGGGAGGTGCGCACAAAAGGGAGTCCAGCTGTTACATTTACCCCAGAGTCAAAAGAGGCATATTTAAATGGAACCAGCCCTTGGTCATGGTACATGGCCAGAATACCGTCAAATTGCAGGTGTTGGTTCGAACCAAAGAATCCATCTGCAGGGTATGGGCCTCTAACGAAAATCTGGTTCTCATTTTTGGCTTTATCTACTGCCGGGATGATGATGTCTTTTTCTTCGCTTCCCAAAAGCCCATTGTCGCCAGCGTGTGGGTTCAGACCGAGAACAGCAATTTTGGGTTTAACTATGCCAAAATCTTTTTGAAGGCTATCATTTAATAATTTTATTTTGCCATAAATGCCGTCGATGCTGAGGTTTGCCGCTACATCTTTCACTGGAACATGTCCGGTTGCCAAGGCCATTTTCAAATCATCTGAGCTCAACACCATTAAATAAGGTGAATTGGCTTGTTGGGCAAGGTATTCTGTATGCCCAGTAAAGTGAAAATCTGGTGTATTTACGGTGTTTTTATTGAGTGGAGCGGTTACAATGGCTTGCAACTTACCACTGATTGCATCTTGAGTGGCGGCCTGTAGGGCTTTAAAAGCATACTTGCCAGCCAGATCTGTGGCCTCACCAGGTTTAATGTCTACATCTTCTTCCCAGCAAACCAAAATATTTGAACGTTTGTGGTTTATCTGATCCAAGCTTTTGATGATATTGAGTTGGAAATCGTGGAAGCCCAATAGTTTTTTCCAGAAGGTTATAACTTTGGGGGAGCCATACACAACAGGCACGCAATATTCATTGATGCGGTGGTCTAATAGGCTTTTTATTATTACTTCTGTAGCGATGCTGTTGATATCGCCCATGGTAATGCCAATGATGGGTAATTTGCTCATTATTTGCTCAATTGTTTTACAAATTCAAAAATTAAACGCACGCCAACTCCTGTGCCTTGCTTGCCTCTATAGGCATCTGCGCTGCTTAGAAACGCTGGTCCTGCTATGTCGAAATGCATCCAAGGGTAATTAGTATACTTTTCTAAAAACTTTCCAGCAGTAATGGCACCGCCAACGGGACCACCTATATTTTTCATGTCGGCCAAATCGCTTTTGATGAGGTTGGCATAATCGTCCCAAAAAGGAAATTCCACCAATCTCTCGTGCACCTTATTGCCACATTCTTTTAAATGTGCTTTAGTTTTTTCATCTGCGGTGCCCATGCAAACTGTTCCAAAAGAACCAATGGCAGCGGCTGCAGCGCCAGTTAGGGTAGCAAAATCTAAGACCAAAGAAGGCTCATATTTTTTGGCATAAGCCAAGGCATCGCCTAAGAGCATGCGACCTTCGGCATCTGTATTAAGCACCTCTACGGTTTGCCCATCAAACATGGTTACCACATCTCCAGGGGTGTAGGCATTTTCGCCCGGACGGTTATCTGTAGAAGGAATAAGAGCAACCACATGGTAAGGTAATTTTGCGTGGGCAATTGCTTGCATAGCTGCCGCAACAGCCGCCGCACCCGCCATATCACACTTCATGGTATCCATAGAATTTGGAGTAGGTTTTAGGCTTAATCCACCTGTATCATACACCACTCCTTTGCCTACCAGCACTAGTGGCTTTTTGTTTTTGGCATTTTTAGGTTTATGCTCAAGTATGGTAAAAGTAGGCGGCGTTTTACTACCTAAGTTTACAGCAAGAAGTCCGCCCATTTTAAGCGCTTCAATTTGTTTTTTATTGAGCACTTCACAAGACAACTTCGCTTCACTTGCCATTGCTTTAATTTCTTTGGCAAAGCTTACAGAAGTAAGATAAGATTGAGGTTCATTTACCCAAGTTCTAGCCTTGTAAACTGCATTTACAAGCAATTGTAGTTCTGCATGCAATTGGGTGTTTTTAGAAGCAATACCAATTGTTTTTAAGCTATTCTCAGATTTTTTCTCAGATTTATACTTTAAGAATTGATAGTTGCTCAAGGCAATTCCTTCTGCCACCGCAAGAATCCAATCCTCATGGGCGGTGCCATCTAGAAAAACATGGTTGTATTTGTGCACGTTAAGGGCTGTGCAAATTTTATTTCCCAACAATCTAAATTGTTCCAATTGTTCTGTAGACGACTTAGCTTCCCACTCGTCGGTAATCTGTATAAAAACAAGGTGGCTGAACCTATTAATTAGAATATAATTGTCTTTATCGGCTTGTCTTTTTTTGATATAAGCAATTTCTTCTTTGGTAAAATTAAAGCCTTGAAACGTATTGTTTTTATTGCTTAAAATTAAAAAGGATTGGTCTTTAAGAGATTTCGCTTGCGATTTAATTTGTATGGTCATAATAATTTGCTTTAGAATGCGCTACTTAGCTGCACAATTTTGCTGCGCAATAATAAGGGATAAATACCAATATTGGGAAACAAAAAGCCTGCTATAAAACAGGCTTTTGTGGTTTTTCAAGAAAAGAAAATTACTTTTTAGCTTTTGCTGGAGTTGCTTTTTTTTCTTCTGGCTTAATGGCATCTGCCTTACAATTTTTGCAAGGCTCAAAACCTTTCTTTTTGGCCTCACTAAGTTCTAAGCCTTTCTTGCCAGTTTTTGCTAAGGTGCAATTTTTAGCATGGTACTTTTTCCCGTTATCTGTTACGTAAACGGTTTGTGCAAAGCTTTTGGCCGAACCAATTAAGAATAGGAAGGTAGCGAATAAAAATAAACGAAGTACTTTTTTCATGGGTATTACTTTTTAAGGCACTAATATAAGCAAGGTTTTAAAAAAAAATCAGAAACATTTTATGATTTGCTTCAATTTCTCCCTCAAAACCTTTCTATTTGCAGATTATGACAGAGTTAGTGAGGGCCAAGAAACATCTGGGTCAACATTTTTTAAAAGACCTCAATATTGCCTCCAGCATTGTTGATTCCTTGGTACAGGTTTATCCAAATGGGGCGGTATTAGAAGTAGGTCCGGGAATGGGCGTACTTACCCAATATTTGTTGCCAATTGGCGAGCTCGTTACTTGGGCTGCCGAGGTAGATAGAGAATCTGTAAGCTATTTAATGGCTACTTATCCTCAGATGAGTGAGCGACTAATAAGTGAGAGTTTTTTGGAGCTTGATTTGTTAAAGTTGTTTCCAAATGGCATTGCCGTTATAGGTAACTTTCCGTATAATATTTCTTCGCAAATTATCTTCCATATTTTAGACCATCGTGCGGTGGTTCCATTTATGGTTGGCATGTTTCAGAAGGAAGTGGCAGAGCGCATTGGGGCCAAACATGGCGGTAAAGAATACGGAATAATATCTGTAATAACCCAAGCATTTTATGAGGTAGAATATTTACTTACGGTACCAGAACATGTGTTTAATCCCCCTCCCAAAGTGAAATCTGGAGTAATACGCATGACGCGGCGTGATGGGGAATTAGGATGTGATGAGGTGCTCTTTAGGAAAGTAGTGAAAACAGCCTTTAATCAGCGCCGGAAGAAACTCAGGAATGCAATCTCTAGCTTCGGCATATCGGATCAGACCTTAGGTGAATATGCATCCAAGCGCGCAGAAGAATTAAGTGTAAAAGATTTTGTGGCATTAACACAATTAATTGCAGCTCATCAATAATGGAAAAAATACAAGTCGACAACGCCTTAATTAAGCTATTTCGCTCTTGGTTTGATGAGGAATCTCATGATGAACTCAGGACCCAATTGGAGAGTATGTATCCGCAAGATATTGCTGCGGTTATTAATCGTTTAGATAAAGACGAGGCTCGCTTGGTGATGAATGCTTTGCCAAAGGAAGTGGTGATTGAGGTATTGGTTGAAATGGAGGAGAATGCGCGTGAGGCCTTTTTAGCGGCCTATTCGCCCAAAGAAATTGCCATAGAATTTGTGGAGAAAATGGACAGTGATGATGCTGCTTATATTTTGAATCACTTTTCTAATTCTGCCAAAGAAGAAATTATTTCGCAATTGCAGGATATTGAGTTTGCGAGTAGTTTGTTGAATTTAATTAAGTACGAGGATGAGACTGCTGGAAGCTTGATGGCAGTTGAGTTAATTAAGGTATATGAAGGTTGGACCATTATACAATGTATTGACGAAATTAGGATACAGGCCGAGAATGTAGATAGCGTTTTGGTGGTTTATGTGGTAGATAGTTTGGAGCGTTTAGTTGGATTAATTACCTTGAAAAACTTGATTTTGGCTCGGCCCGAATCTCATATTTCTGAGGTGGTAAACCGTGAAGTTATTTCTGTGTCTACTTCTTCTAAGGTGGAAGAGGTTGCTAATATTACCAAGAAGTATGATTTGGTGGCACTGCCGGTGGTAGATACTTTGGGGAGATTGGTTGGACGAATTACGGTAGACGATGTGGTTGATTTGATTACAGAGGAAGCCGATGAAGATTACCAATTGATGAGTGGTATTACCGAGGATGTGGATGCCACAGATAAGGTGTGGATATTGGCACGTGCGCGCTTACCTTGGTTGGTGATTGGTTTATTAGGAGGTATTGCCAGCTCTAGGTTTTTGGGTTTGTATGAGAATGAAATTATGATTCACCCAGAGATGGCATTTTTTATTCCTTTAATTGCGGCAATGGGCGGAAATGTTGGGGTACAATCTTCTGCAATTGTAGTTCAAGGTTTGGCAAATGATACCTTGGGTACTAGAAATATTGGTCAGCGTATTTTAAAAGAGTTGCGCGTGGCGCTTATCAACGGATTAATTTGTTCTGTTTTGATATTGGCGTATAATTTAGCCTTTCATGATTCATATGAATTGGCGGTTACGGTGAGCATAGCTTTGATCACGGTGATTATTTTTGCTTCTGTTTTTGGCACCTTTATTCCCATGTTTTTAAATAGGCTTAAAATTGACCCAGCAATAGCTACAGGTCCATTTATTACTACAAGTAACGACCTTTTGGGTATTGTAATTTACTTTACAATTGGGCGCATGTTGTACCACAACATTTAGCTTGGTGCAACCTTATATTAAAAAAATATTACTAATAACATGAAAGGTAACTTAGAAGTTGTAAAGCAGGGTATGAAAATCTTCATTGTTGATGATGTTCATGAGCTGTTAATTACAGGCTTAAGTGATCTTGGACATAACGTTCTTTATTTACCAAATGCAAATCGAGCAGACATTATTCGCCTAATTGAAGAGCAAGAAGTGTTGGTGGTCCGAACCAAAACGCCCATAGATGCAGAGGTGTTGGGAGCTGCAAAGAAACTGAAAGTGATAGCCCGAGCCGGAGCAGGTTTAGATAATATTGACTTAAACCTGGCCAGTGAAAGGGGGATTACTTGTTTTAATGCTGGGGAAGCCAATTCTGATGCGGTGGGCGAGCATACCTTGGGCATGTTGTTGATGTTGCTTAATCATTTATCTAGGGCACATGCGCAAGTGAAACAAGGTATTTGGTTAAGGGAAGCCAACAGAGGGCTTGAATTGGCAGGAAAAACGATTGGGATTATTGGGTATGGCAATACGGGCAAGGCAGTGGCTAAAAAGCTAAGTGGTTTTGGCGTAAAGGTATTGGTGTACGACAAATATCTTACGGGTTTTGGGTCAAAATGGGTGGTAGAAAGTAACTGGAATCAAATAGCTGCAGAAGCAGATATTTTGAGTTTTCATGTTCCTTTAACTGTTGAAACCAAATACTATCTTCACCAACATTTAATTGAGCAATTTAAAAAGCCGTTTTTTTTGTTGAATTTGAGTCGGGGAAAAGTGGTTAAAACAGATGATTTAATTTTAGGATTGGATCAAGGGAAAATTTTGGGATGTGCCTTAGATGTTTTAGAAAATGAAAATTTAGCGGAGCTAAATTTGGAGGAGAAAAAGTTGTTTGAGGAGCTTTCGAAACGTGAAAATGTGATTTTGACCCCTCATATTGGGGGGTGGACGAAAGAAAGTTATGCTAAAATTTCGGAGGTAATACTCACTAAGTTGCTCACTTTTAGCTAAAAATTGTTATTCGGTTTGGTTTTGGGGTAAATAGATTTTGTTATTTTCAATTTAACTACTTTATTTTACCGCTCTTAAAAAATTGTTTTGAAATAGTAAATTCTACGTCAAATGAAGAAAATATACATTTTACTCGCCGTTTTATTCGGCTTTCAGATTGCCTTACATGCCCAATCAGGAATGGGAACATTAAGGGGAACTGTAAAGGACAATAAAACTAAAAAGCCAATGGATTTTGTGAGTATCACCATTAAGTTAAATGGTGTTACTAAGGCTACAACCATGACAGACGACGATGGAGGCTACGTAATTAAGACCTTACAACCAGGTGAATACGATTTGTTTGCCTCTTTTGTAGGTTACAAAAACGTAACCATTCAGAGCATTAACATTGCGCCTGAAGAAGATCGATTTGTAAACTTTGGAATGGATCCATCTGATGGTACTACGCTAAATGAGGTTATCATTAAGCACAAAAAGGCTTTGGTAGATCCAGGCGGGGTTAAAGGAGACGTTAAGACCAATAAGGAAATTTTGGCTTTAGGAACACGTAGTGTAGATAAAATTGCCGGTACAGCCTTAGGTGTTGAATCTAGGTCGGGAGGTACTCCTATATTCCGTGGTTCGCGTGCAGATGGTACTGCATATTATATTGATGGTGTTCGTGTGCAAAGTGGTTCTACCAATATTCCTGCCAATGCCATTGATCAAATTCAAGTAATTACAGGTGGTACTCCAGCACAATATGGCGACTTTGTGGGAGGAGCAATTTCAATTACTACTAAAGCCCCTACAAAAACCTTGTTAGGCGGAATAGAGGTTACAACTGCATCGCCTTTCACTGGTTATTTAGACAACAGTCAATACAACAATGTTCAAGGGTTTTTATCAGGTCCAATTAAGACCATTAATAAAGGAAGAGGATCTGAGGAGCGTGTTATATTAGGCTTCTTAGTTTCGGGTGCATTTACTTATTCAAAGAGTTTATCGGCAGTAGATTTATACAAAGTTAAAGACGAGAAGTTAAAGCAAATTCAACAAACTCCCCTTGTACCAGGAGCGGCAGGATCTTTGTTTCCAGCAGCAGAGTATTTAACCAATGCAGATTTAGAGAAAGTGAATGTTCGTCAGAATGTAAATTCATATAGTGCAGATTTGAGTGGTAACTTTAACTTCCAACCTACCAATAATATCAATGTTCGTTTGGGTTATTATGGAAACTATAGTCAAGGTGTTAACTGGAATTCATTCAATTCTTTGTTAAATTCTGCCAACAATGGATTTCAAAGAAATTATACCACAAGGGCATACTTACAATTTACCCAAACATTTAAAAACGAAAATAAAGACAAAGACGAGGAAGCTAAGAAAAAAGCCTCTAATATTAGCAATGCTTATTACAGCGTGCGTTTATCGTATGAAAGAGGTTATGGAGAATCAATGGATGCTGAGCATCAGAGAGATTTCTTTAATTATGGTTATGTAGGTAAGTTTACTACTTATTCTGCACCAAATTATGCTCGTATTATTAAAGGGTTGGGTAGTTCGGCAGATACTTTTAGAACTGAAAATGGTGATTTATTGTATTTAACAGACTACTACAGGCATGTAGGTTACAGAGATACCTTGTATGCTTTTGAGCAAGATAAAAATTACAATGAGGTAAGAGGTAACTACACCAGATCGGTATATGACTATTTTGGTTCAAATATGTTAAGGTCACCAGGAGCAGTTCGCCAGGTAGGTGGATTAATTAATGGTGATGGCCCTAACGGTATTTACTCAAACATGTGGGGTAACGTAGGAGCACAACAAGCTGGTTACGGAAAAAGCATGAATGAGGCCTTTAACTTATACATTCAAAGTGAGTTTAGCATTGCGCCAAAAAGCAATCCAAAAGCTAAGCATGAAATCCAAATTGGTTTAAATGTTGAGCAACAATTTAGAAGAAGTTATTCATTAGGAACCACAGGCTTGTGGACAATGGCTAGGTTGTATGCAAACAGACAATTCTCTGGATTAGATTCTGCTTTATATTCAGTAGGTGTTGACCAGAATGGAGTATTTAATGATACAGTTAATTTTAAAAGGAAAATTGTTGCTTCAGAGCAAACAAATTTTGATAAGAACTTTAGAAACAGGTTAATTGCTAATGGCGCAGTTGATCCATATGGTAAACCAATTGATCAATATTCATTTATTGATGTTAACTCGTACAAGCCATCAGATTATTCATTGGATATGTTCTCTGCTAATGAATTGTTGAACAATGGTAACAGTGTGGTAAGCTATTCTGGTTATGATCATTTGGGTAGAATAGTAAGAAAGCGCCCAAGCATCAATGATTTCTTAACAGATTCAAATGCACGTTTGTTGCCATCTTATCAGCCAACTTATTTTGCTGCTTGGGTTCAGGACAAATTTGTATTTAAAGATTTAATTGTAAGGGTTGGTGTGCGTATGGAGCGTTTTGATGCGAACCAAGCGGTATTAAAAGATCCATATTCAATGGTTCCATTGTATACTGTAGGTGAAGCTAAGAAATTAGGTATTTTAGATGCTGGAAATATTCCTACCACCATTGGTGATAATTTTATTCCTTATGTAGATAAAGATCCAGACCAACAAGCTTCTAGTGCTGGAGTAACCAACGCTAAGTTTATGGGATACCGTGATGGAAACAAATGGTACGATAAAAATGGTAATCCAATAACAGATCCTCAACAAATTGCCAGGGAAGCTAAAACCAATAGAAATATGCCATTATTGGTTGATCCAAAAAATCCTCAGTTGCCAACTGCAGCTTCGTTTACAGATTATGTGCCAGACATTAAATTGTTACCTCGTATATGGTTCTCATTCCCTATTTCAACTACTTCACAGTTCTTTGGTACTTATGATATCTTAA
Source organism: Bacteroidia bacterium (assembly GCA_044370475.1). Classification (GTDB taxonomy): domain Bacteria; phylum Bacteroidota; class Bacteroidia; order UKL13-3; family UKL13-3; genus B1. The sequence goes on along the minus strand of JBILVK010000006.1, from coordinate 18,742 downwards.
CCCAAAGACCAAATGCAAACGTAGGTCAGATAGATGATTATTTCTATTTGCAAAATCGTTTGAGTGGTGGAGCAATTGCAAATCCAGATTTGAAAATGACTCAGGTAACGGATTATGAAATTGGTTTCCGTCAGCAAATTGGACAAGATGCAGCATTAGGAATTATTGCTTCTTACCGTGAATACAGAAACTTGATTCAATTGTATCGTTACGTTCAAGCTTGGCCAAATGATTATACTACTTACGGTAACTTAGACTTTTCTACTGTAAAGAGTATTGGTTTAGAATACAATGTTAGAGAGTTAGGGAATATTACCATAACCGCTAACTACCAATTGCAATTTGCAGATGGTACTGGTTCAAATGCAAATTCAAGTAGTGCATTAATCCAAGTAGGTTTGCCAACTTTACGTACTTTGGTTCCAATGGATTTTGATACCCGTCATACTTTCAAATTCATCTTTGATTACCATTACAAAGAAGGCGTAAAAGAGTATACTGGTCCAATTGTAAACGGTAAAAGAATATTTGAAAATGCAGGTTTCAACGTAAGTTTCAATGGTTATTCTGGAAGACCTTATACCCAAGATTTGAATCCAACACCAGGTGGTGTTCAATCTGGAGTTGTAGTAAGGAGTCCGGTAAAAGGAACCATCAATGGAGCAAACTTGCCACCACAATTCAATGTGGATTTGAACATAGACAAATCGTTTATGTTTAAGAACAAGAAGATTGACGGTTCTACAACTGTTTATCGTTTGCGTGCATTCATCATGGTTCAGAATTTAATGAATACTGCTAACGTAACCGGAGTATATCGTTATACAGGTTCTGCCTACAATGATGGTTTCTTATCTTCTCCTGCTTCACAAGAGCAAGTTGAGACTGCAACCAATCAGCAGTCATATGTTGACTTATATAATATCAGGATGGTGAATCCAGATCGTTTTGCCTTACCAAGGTTAACACGTTTGGGACTTGCCTTATATTTCTAATTATTATAGTTTAATATAAAAAGCATCGATTATGAAAAAATATACATTTGGAATTGTAAAATCATTTGCCTTTGCTGCCGCAATGTTAGTGTTTGGGCAGGCAGGTATGGCAAAGGAGAATATTGGTCAGCTAAAAAAGACCTCTAAGCCATCCTTAGCAAAGATGGGTGCGGGTTGTGCTGCTGCAACTCAACAAAAGGATTTAGATTTGAATAACGTTCGTACTACCATTTTAAATGGAGGGGATGTTTGGTGGAATTTACAAAATGCCCGTTACGAAGTACCAAAGGTAGAATCTGGACAAACATCTAAGCATTCTTTGTTTTCTGGTGCTTTGTGGATTGGTGGAATTACCCAAGGAAATTTAAGAATTGCTGCTCAAACCTATCGCCAAAGTGGTAATGACTATTACCCAGGTGCTTTACAAATTGATGGTTCGGCTTCCATTTCTGCAGCACGTTGTAAATCGTATGATAAAATTTGGAAGGTTACTTTAGCTGAAATTGAAGAATTTACCAATAATCAATCGCTTTGGGACAATCCAATTGATGGAATTGCTACATGGCCAGGAAATCCCATATTGGATGGTTTAGGTGAAGCTCAGTATTTAGCTCCATTTTACGACATGAACAATAATGGTCTTTATGAGTATAAAGAAGGTGATTTCCCTTCGTTCGACCATAATGTATTGAGCAATATTCCTGATATGATGTTGTATACTATTTACAATGATAAAGGTAATATTCACTCTGAATCGGAAGGTTTACCAATTGGATTAGAATTGCATACACAAAGTTTTGCATATTCTACCAATGATGAAATTAACAACATGACATTCTATCGTACTACTATCTATAATAGAAGTACAGAGACAATTGATAGCTGTATTTTTGGTCAGTGGGTTGATGCCGATTTAGGTAACTACTCTGATGACTATGTTGAGTGCGATGTGAAAAGAAACTTAGGTATTTGCTACAATGGAGATGATAACGATGAGGGTATTTTAGGATACGGTTTAAATCCACCAAGTGTGGGAGTAAACTTCTTTGAAGGTCCAAGTCGCATCGTAGGATCAGATACCTCAGAAATTGGTTTAACAAAATTTGTATATTACAATAATGACTTCTCTGTAACAGGAAACCCATCACGTCCTGAGCACTATTGGAATTACTTGAATGGACGTTGGAAAGATGGTTTAAATATCACTTACGGTGGTAATGGTCGTGGAGGTACAGATACAGCTAGTTTTATGTTCCCTGGTAAAACAGATCCAGCTGGAAGAGCTGATTGGACAGAGCGTATTGCAGGAAATAATCCTGGTGATAGACGTTTTTTACAAACTGCAGGTACATTTAGTTTATTGCCTGGTTCAAAAAATGAGGTAACTGTTGCAGTTGTTTGGGCACGTGCTACTACAGGAGGTGCTACAGGTTCATTTAACTTGTTAAAAGAAGCTTCAGATAAAGCTTATGTTCTTTATAAAAACAACTTCAATATTGTGGACGGACCAAGGGTTCCAACCATTGATGTTGTTGAGTTAGATAGAGAGTTGATTTTGAATATTACCAATTATCAGGTTACAGAGTCTTACCGTGATTCATCTGCAGGCTTATGCTCAAATAAGACAAATTATAAATTTCAAGGGTATCAAATTTTTCAATTAAAGAGAAATTCTACTCCAAGTGATTTATACAATACGGAGGAAGCTCGTTTAGTAGCTCAGTGCGATGTACAAGATGGTAATGGATTGATGGTAAACATGGTGAATGATCCAGATTTGGGTTCAGTGAAAAAAATCATGGTATCTGGAGAAGACAAAGGTGTAAGACATAGTATTAAAATTACGAAAGATGCATTCTCTACCTTATCTGATCCTACTTTGGTAAACTTTCAAAATTACTATTACCTATTGGTTGCTTATGCAAGTGCTACTAACTGTTCTGTAGACGCAACACAATATTTAGCTGGACGTAAAATGTTAGATGGTACTGCAATTAAAGTTTGGGGAGGTGTACCACACAAACCAACTCCACATAACCAAGGAACTAATTTGAATACTTTCTGGGGCGATGGTCCTGAGATCACCAAATACGAAGGTATTGGCAACTCTGGTAATGCCTTGTTATTAAGTCAAGCTACCATAGAAAAAGCATTACTTACTCCTTATTACGTTCCAACTCCAACTTATGCTAGAGGTAGTGGACCTGTGATTATTAAAGTAGTAGATCCATTTAAAGTTCCAAGTTCAAATTTTGAATTAAGGTTAAGAGATTCTTCGGCTTCATCTGTAAAAGCGGATAGCTTAACTGCAGATTCTACAAAATGGATTTTAACCAATTTAGAAACGGGTGCCAAATATTATGGTGAGACCAATATTGCAAACAGAAACGAGCAATTGTTTGCAGAATTAGGTTTGAGTATTTCTGTAAATCAAGTGGTAGGTCCTGGTCAGCCAGACAATATCAATGATGACGCCAATGGATTCTTATCTTCTACCAAAGAATATTCAGATCCTACCAACGAATGGTTACCAGGTATCTCAGATGAGATGGCTTCATTGGTTCCATTTAATTGGATCAGGGCTGGAAATACAGGAACTCCTGGATTTACCAATCCATATGAGCATGATTTTGCAGAAGCAGTAGGTACTGCTAAACGTCCAATTGACCCTAGAAGACAATACAATAAAGTTGTTGAAGGAACTTGGGCTCCTTATTCATTAGCTGCAAGGGCTGTTAGTCCACAACCAACTTATGGTCCAGCTTGGGCTGCAGGTACTGGTGGTTATTCTACAGACAATCCATTGTCTGATTTAAGAAGTGTTTTGGTTGTGATAACTCCAGACAAGACAAAATGGTCTCGTTGTGTGGTGATTGAAGCGGGTGAAAACACTGCCTTAAACGTTGGTAATGCTCCTAAAATGAACAGGAGAAGATCTCCATCGGTAGGTAAAGATGGCAAACCAGATGGAACTGGAAATGGAATGGGTTGGTTCCCTGGTTATGCAATTAACAAAGAAACTGGAGAGCGCTTAAACATGATGTTTGCTGAAGATTCGTCGCTGCCATTGGAAAATGGAACAGATATGGTTTGGAATCCAACAAGCACCTTGGTGACTCAAACAATGGCTGGTTTGGACTATAAAATGGGTGGTAAGCATCATATTTATGTAATGGGGTCAAAACCATTTAAATTGTCTGGTACAGTGTTATACAGAGGACCTAGGTATGACGAAGGCGCCAGCTACAATGAATTGTTAACCAAAGTTGAAAATGGACAGCCTATTAACTTGCGTTATTTGTATTCACAAGCTATGTGGGTGAGTATGACATTGGTTACTCCAAAAACAGTATTGGGTGATTTAACTACCAATGGTGGAGGAATTCCATGCGAGGTGAAAATCAATATTAACGTGAAGCGTCCATATGCTAAATTAGCGCCTTTAGATGGTGCATCTGTGAATGATAGCTTGCCGTTATACACTTTCTCTACTACTGATTTGGCACCAACAATTGGCACCAAAGAGATTGGAAAGAATGCTTTAGATATGGTTTCTTTAACACCAAATCCTTATTATGCTTATGCTGGTTATGAAGATCCAGGCAATCAATTAGACACACGTGTAAGAATCATTAACCTTCCTAAGAAATGTGTGGTTTCTATCTATACACAAAGTGGTTTCTTGGTAAGAAGAGTTAAGAAAGATGATGATAGCAAAACCTATTTAGAGTGGGATTTGAAAAATGATGCAAATGTGCCTATTTCGAGTGGTGTTTATTTGGTACATGTGTATGCAGATGGAATTGGTGAAAGAGTGATTAAATGGTTTGGAATTATGCGTCCAGCGGATTTTGATACATTCTAATTGGATGTCATTATTAACTTGAAAAAAAATAGTAATATGAAGATAGCTATAACAAAATTTGGATTAATTGGAATGCTACTTGTTAGCAGCCAAGTATTCGGAGGAAATCCTGATCGTTCGGGAGGAGCGGGTGCTACTCAATTGAATATTAATCCATACGCCAGGAGTGCGGGATATGGTGGTGCTAATACTGCATCTGTTCGTGGAATAGAATCCTTTAACTTGAACATTGCCGGTTTGGCGTATACCACCAAAACAGATGTTGCTTTTTCGCGCATGAGTTTCTTACAAGGTTCAGGTGTTTTTGTCAATAACTTTGGTTTGGCTCAGGCAGTAGGAGAAAATGGCGATGGTGGGGTAATTGGCCTTGGATTCTCTTCGTGGGACTTTGGAAGTATTCCAATTACCACTTATGATAACCCAGATGGTACCTTGCCAACATTTAGTCCGCAAGTAGTAAACATTGGTGCATCTTATGCCAAAAAATTCTCTAACAGTATCACTGGAGGTTTTTTATTGAGGTTGATTTCTGAGGGTATTCAGGATGTGAAAGCACAAGGAATAGCTTTTGATTTTGGTGTTCAATACCAAACAGCTTTAAATCCTAAGAAAGAGAAAAACAAGATTAAGAAAGAAGATTTTAGGTTGGGTATTTCTATGCGTAATATTGGTCCCGATCTTACTTACAGAGGTTCTGGACTTTCATTCCGTGCCATTAACTCTCAAACAGGAGCCGATCGTAAAGCATATTTTTCTGCCGACAAATTTAACTTGCCAACCTTGGTAAATATTGGTTTGGGTTATGATATGCGTTTAGACCAAACTGCAGACACTTATTACCACAGGTTAACGGGTTCTTTTAACTTTAATTATAATGCTTTTCAGTCTAATGTTTACGGATTTGGTGCTGAGTATGCTTACAAAGAATTGGCGATGTTAAGGGTGGCATATAATGTTACTGGCGACAATCAATTGTTTACGAAAGAAATGGCAGATCCACAGTACATGAATCCAGTTTATGGATTATGGGCTGGAGCAACTTTCCAATTGCCAATATCTAAAAATGGTACTTCAATGGCCATTGATTATGCCTATGCGCCTACTAGAATTTTTAGTGGTATGCACACCGTTGGTATTAGACTAACAGTTGGAGGTAAAAAAGGATAATATTTATACTATATTTGTATTTACATAAAAGAAACGTTTCGCCTTGGCGGAACGTTTCTTTTGTTTTTATTACGTTAACAATAGAAGAATTATGGCAGCAGAGATTAACTACTTGACAAAGGATGGAATGGAGAAATTAAAGGCAGAGATATACGATTTAAAGTATGTTCAACGTCCTTTTATTACCAAGCAAATTGCAGATGCAAGAGACAAAGGAGATTTGAGTGAAAATGCAGAGTATCATGCTGCAAAGGAAGATCAAGGATTATTGGAGGCAAAAATTTCTAAAATGGAAAACTTACTTTCTGTTTCTAGAATTATTGATGAAAGTAAATTGAATGCGAATACAGTTATGATGCTTACCAAGGTGAGGGTATTAAATCATAATTCTAAAAAGGAAATTTGGTACACTTTGGTGAATGAAAAGGAAGCGGATTTAAAGACAGGTAAAATCTCTTTTAAATCGCCAATTGGCCTTGGTTTAATGAACAAGAAAATTGGGGATGTTTGCGAAGTTACAGTGCCTGCAGGTAGCATTAAACTTGAAGTGTTAGAAATTACTCTATAAGCAATGGCGAGTATATTTTCTAAAATTGTTGCAGGTGAAATTCCATGTTATAAAGTAGCTGAGGACGAATTTCATCTTGCTTTTTTGGATATTAGTCCGCTTACAAAAGGCCATACATTGGTGATACCAAAGCGAGAGGTAGATTACTTGTTTGATTTGGATCAGACCGAATATAATAAATTACTAGAGTTTGCGAGGTTAACCGCGTTAGCGATTAAAAAGGCAATGAATTGCGACAGGGTAGGAGTATGTGTAATGGGATTGGAAGTGCCGCATGCACATATACATTTGATTCCTTTTTCTAAGATGGAAGAAATGAATTTTGCCAATCCTAAATTGAAATTAGAATCTTTAGAAATGGTAGAAATTGCGAATAGAATTGCAGGCAGTTTCTAGCTAAGTTTTTTCTTTATTTTATCTGGATTATTATTGACAAAAGCTTCCCATGAGGAGGCTTTTTTCTTTGCTGGAATTTTACTGGGCTTGCTTGCTGCTGCTGGGATTATGTCGTTTTGCGTAAAATGACAATAGGCCGCAGCTAGTCCATCTGTTGCGTCATAATATTGCTTGTCGAATTCAAAGTTAAGCTGTTTTTGCAGGAGGCTTGCCACCTGTTCTTTGCTTGCATTTCCATTACCTGTTACGGCCAATTTTATTTTTTTAGGCGCATATTCATTGACGGTTAATTCTCTGCTCATAGCTGCTGCAATGGCCACTCCTTGCGCTCTGCCCAGCTTAAGCATACTTTGCACGTTCTTTCCAAAAAAAGGCGCCTCAATGGCTAATTCATCTGGGTGAAATTCATCTATGAGTCCAACCGTTCTCTCAAAGATTTTTTTAAGCTTCATGGCATAGTCGGCATACTTATCCAATTTAAGCACTCCAAGCGTAACCACTTCTGCCCTTTTACCAAACGTATGAATGATGCCATAGCCCATGATGGTGGTACCCGGATCGATTCCCAGAATGATTCTTTCTTTAACAGTTTTGGGTTTATTCAAAATCGAATTTGGTTTAGGAGTTTGGTATGCGTTATTTTGTCAAACATAGTTAATGTAATCCTTTGTTTCAAACCCATACATATAAAGCTGTAATAAAAACGCTCAAAGTGCTTCTGCTGTTGGTAGTAACAGGATTTATAGTGTATAAACTATTTTATGCCTACCACATTAATTCGCTTTTTGAGAAGTATAATTTGTCCAGAGATGTAGGGGCTTGGTACTTTTTGGCAGCAGCAATTCTTTTGATGTTTGTGAATTGGGGCTTAGAATCTGTGAAATGGAAATTTTTAATTGATAATTTTGAACCCATAGATTTTAGTACCTCGGTGAAGGCCGTTTTTTCTGGCGTAACCTTGAGCGTAATTACGCCTAACCAAATTGGTGATTTTGCAGGCAGGGTTATTCACCTCGAGGTGATGAATAAGTTTAGGGGTTCATTGGTTACAGTTATTGGCCATACCGCCCAGGTGATTGTGACCTTGTTTTTTGGTTTGTTTTCGCTTTTATATTTCACGGGCACTTTGGTAACGCAAGGATTTATTCTGCCATTGAGTTTAGTTTTAGTGGGCTTGTTTATTGCAGCTTATTTAAAGTTAGGTTGGATTTACGCCAAACTTAAGCACCTGAAATGGGTTCAAAAATTTGAAAAATACGTAGATGTTTTTGGCGAATTTAACACCCAAAAACTCCTCTATATTCTTGCCCTTTCCTTTGTAAGGTATACGGTGTTTTTGCTCCAGTATTTTTTGCTGTTGCATTTTTTTCAAGTGGAATTGCCTTTAGAAGCGGCCTTTGCATGTATCATAGGAACCTTTTGCGTGCAATCTGTTGTGCCCTCTTTCTTGCTATTAGAGATAGGACTCAGAGGCGCCAGTGCATTGATGTTTTTCACCCTGTTTAGCAATAACCACGAAGGCATTTTGTTATCTGCCTATAGTTTATGGATGGTAAATATGTTGTTTCCAGCCATGCTAGGCATGTATTTTATTTATAAAGTTCGCACATGAGTTATTGGGAAATATTTTGCTATTTATTGGCCTTGGGATATGCCTTTCTCATCCTCATTTATTTTATGGGGTGGCTCCTTATACCCAATCAAAAACCTTCTGTTCGGTCTGAACCAAAGCACGCATTCTCCATATTGGTGCCAGCCAGAAATGAAGCCCTATATATTGAAGAATGCATCAAAGGAATACTTAATCAAGATTATCCTGCACAGCTAATTGAAGTGCTGGTATTAGACGATCATTCTACAGACAATACAAGTGGCTTGGTGAAACAAATTCAGCAACAATATCCTCAAGCAAATTTACGACTCATTACTGCCAACGACTTTAATATAGCAGGTAAAAAAGATAGCATTACCAATGCTGTTTCACTGGCTAATCATCCTTATATTGTATTAACAGATGCCGATTGTACCAGAGGTGAAAAGTGGTTAATGGCCATCGATGAATTTATTCAAAAGCAAGAGGTCCAATTTATATATGCCCCGGTGTTTTTTGGTTCAGGCAATTTCTTTGAAAAGGCACAGTCGCTCGAGTTTGCCGGTTTAGTTGGCATTGGTGGCGCAGCTATTCAATTAAAGAACCCTAATATGTGCAGCGCAGCAAATTTGATTTTCACTAAATCTATTTTTGAACAAGTGGAAGGATATACAGGCAATGAACATATTGCCAGTGGCGACGATGAGTATTTATTGCATAAAGTATTTAAAGAAGTGCCCAATGAAGTAGCCTTTTTAAAAGACTTTAGGGCAGTAGTAAGCACCTCGCCCAATGCCACCATTAGTGCGCTTGCGCAACAAAGAAGGAGATGGGTGTCTAAAAGTACCAAGTACGAAAACAGGTTTATTACTGCTATTTTAGTAGGTGCATATTTTTATAATTTAAGCATGCCTATCAATTTAATTTTGGGCTTTTGGGACCCTCAATTTTGGCAGATTTTAGGGGTTCAATTTGGAGTTAAAATGTTGGCAGAAGGACTCATGTTGGGTGTTGTTTTAAGGTTTTTTAGGGAGACCCAATTGCTTTTGTTGCTGCCATTGGTTCAGCCCTTTCATATTATTTATGTAATTGTGATAGGCATTTGGGCAAACATAAAAACCTATACTTGGAAAGAAAGAGAATTATCATGATACCAGAAATAGACGATTTAGAATTTGACATATTAAACTGCTTGTATTTTGTGGAGCCGTTTGAGAAAATATTGGAGGAAGTTTCCTATACACCTGCAATTGTAGGTGATACTTTAAAAACTTTGATTCATAAGAAAATGGTTGTAGCCATGAAATGGGATGACGAAAAGCAGGATTATTTGCGTAGTTTTATTTACGATTCTGATAACATGCACGCTTATTCTTATTTGGCCACCAAAGAGGGTTTAATAGCTCATAATTCAAGGTAAAAGCATGCTTGCTAAATGCAGAGGCATTGTTATTGGTACCATTCCTTATTCGGAATCGAGTGTGGTGCTCAAATGCTATACCGATGTATATGGTTTGCAAAGCTATATGGTGAGTGGTTTGCGTGGAAAGAAGGCTGCTATTAAGCCAAGTCACCTGCTGCCATTGAGTTTGTTAGAGCTTGAAGTTTACCATCAACAGAGTAAGAACTTACAAAGAATAAAAGAATTAAAGAGCTTACCCATTTTAAATGAGCTGCATTTTGATTTAACAAAACAGACTTTAGCCATGTTTATGGCAGAATTGCTTTCTAAGAGTTTACGCGACGATAATCAGCAGGATTCGCAGTTGTTTGAGTTTATTTTTAACGCGGTTCAAATTGTAGATTTATATGAAGGAAGTTTAGCCAATTTCCCTGTTTTTTTTATGGTTCAATTGAGTAAATATTTGGGGTTTTTTCCTAAGAATAATTATTCATTAGAACAGTGCGACTTTAGCATGGCAGAGGGCATATTTATTAAGGATTCGCCTCAAACACAAGATTATTGTAAAGGAGAATTAGGGTTTGCCTTACATGCCTTTATGAACATGGGTTTTGATGATTTTAACGACAAGAAATTTTCGCAAATTGCGCGCAGAAGTTTACTCGCTAAAATGGTGCGTTATTATCAACTTCATTTGATGGTTTTTGGCGATTTAAAATCGCCTGCAGTGTTGCATGAAATCTTTACAGATTAACTTTGCTTCTTAACCTATTTTTATATTCAATTTTATTGCCCCACCTTTGCTGTAATGAAAGTACTTAAGTTATTATTTATTTGTTTTTATCTGTCGCATGGATTGGTTCAGGCACAACAAGAATTAAGCGATGCCTATTTAACTGGCCGTTTAATAAGGTACGAGAAGTTTAAAAGCAATTTGGTAGATGCCCGAAATATTGATGTCTGGTTGCCTTCCAATTTTGATGCCAGTGGTGCTACTAAGTATGCTGTTTTATACGTTCATGATGGACAAAATTTGTTTATTCCTGGCTTTTCTTTTGGTGGAGAGGAATGGCGTTTAGATGAGAACATGGACAGTTTGCTGCGCTTAGGACTCATAAGAAAAACCATAGTTGTTGGCATTTGGAACACCCCCAAAAGGTTTTTAGAATACAATCCGCAAGATGCTTTTGATAAGCTTGATACTGCTAGTCAGACCAAGTTAAAATGGGAACGCGGAGGCACTTCCATTTCTAATGCTTATCTAGAGTTTATCTTTACTGAATTGAAGCCTTTTATTGACCAAAATTATCCCACCAAAGGAGATATGAAAAGTACCTTTATGATGGGTTCAAGCATGGGTGGGTTAATTAGTTTATATGGATTGTGTAAATACTCTGATATGATTAAAGGAGTTGCATGTATATCTACCCATTGGCCAGTGAGTTTAAAAGAGAACAATGAGCGCACCGCAAGAACATACATAGAGTATTATGCGCATAGGTTGCCAAATCCTAAACAGCATAAAATATATTTTGATTGTGGCTCTGAGACCTTAGATGCTTGGTATGCAAAGCATCAAGACTATATGGATGAATTGTGTTTAGAAAGCGGATATGGCTCCGCTAAAGATTTTATGTCGCTACGATTTGAAGGGGCTAAACACAATGAAAGAGCTTGGCAACAACGCGTAGCTATTCCCTTAAAGTTTTTGCTAAAACCATAATCAAATAAGGGTAAAAAAAAGAGGCTGTTTCATGCCATGAAACAGCCTCTTTTTTCATTTAACAGCTTAGAGAAAATTTCTCTTGCCTCAATTAATACTTCGTTAGGTTTTCTCTCATTTTGCGCGCATTGGCAGCAGAGTATCCAAAATAAATTAGCAATCCAAATGCCAACCAAATTACTGCACTAATCAGGGTAGGAATAGGCAAACTAATAATCATTGCACCACAAACCAACATGCCAAGGATAGGAATTAATGGAACAAAAGGCGTTTTAAAAGGCCTTACAAGTGCTGGTTCTTTTTTACGCATGATGATTATTCCTAAGCACACCAAAACAAACGCAAATAAGGTTCCAAAGCTGGTTAAATCGCCCGCAATGCTACCGGGTACAAAAGCCGCAAAAGCGCCCACAAAGAAAAGAAGTATCCAATTTGCTTTATAAGGTGTTTTAAATTTAGGATGCAATTCATGAAATGCTTTTGGTAATAAGCCATCTTTACTCATGCTAAAGAAAACCCTGCTCTGACCCATTAACATAACTAATATTACAGAAGAGAAGCCCGCTAGAATTGCAACAGTAACGCTTGTTCCAAGCCATTCGTAGCCTTTCATATAGGTCTTAATGGCGTAGGTAACAGAAGCCTCCTTACCCGCAGTTTTAAACTCTTCCCAATTGGCAACACCAGTTAATACATGTCCAAATAAAATATAAAGAATGGTGCAAATAACTAAAGAACCCAGAATACCTATAGGCATATCTCTGGCCGGATTTTTTGCCTCTTGTGCAGCAGTACTTACGGCATCAAAACCAATGAAGGCAAAGAATACAATGGCAGCACCACCTAATACTCCGCCCCAGCCATGTTTAAAGAATCCCTCATGCCCAATAGTGTCGGCAGGAATCATAAAAGGTTCGTGGTTTGCAGGATTTATAAACTGCCATCCAAAACCAATAAATAACAAAACGATAGCCACCTTAATAAATACGATGACAGAATTTACTAAAGCAGATTCTTGCGTTCCTTTAATAAGCAATAAGGTTAATAAAAATAGAATAACCAATGCTGGCGCGTTAATTAAGCCACTTGTTACTTGCACAATGCCTTGTACGTTTGAAGCTAAATGCTCATATACTTCATCACTCAAAAATAAAGTACCATTCTTCACTTGGCCAGCCAAGTTGGGATGTATGGCCAATATTTGATCAATGTTTTCTTGGCCTATTACCTTTTTCATACTCTCAAAGGGGGAATGACAGAACTCATAAGGTATGGCCCCACCCAGGAGATTATTTAAATACTCGCTCCACGCAATGGCCACAGTTGCCGCTCCAAGTGCATATTCCATAATAAGCGCCCAACCAATAATCCATGCCACAAGCTCGCCCATGGTTACATAAGAATACGCATACGCGCTACCTGCAATAGGTATCATAGCTGCAAACTCTGCATAACAAATGCCTGCAAAAGCACAGCCAACAGCAGCAATAATAAAACTCATGGTAACAGCCGCACCTGCAGCCTCCGCAGAAGCCGCAGCCGTTCTAACAAATAGACCTGCACCAATAATTGCACCCACACCTAAGGCCACTAAATTTGCCGCAGTTAAGGTTCGCTTAAGTTGCGACCCATCATGGTGCCTCATTAAGTCTTGTAAGGATTTTGTGTAAAAGAAATTTGCCATAAAAATAATTGCGATTGAATGGCAATATATGAAAAATTATGTAAGTGGAAAGAAGCACTCACGTAATTCTAACATTTTCGTTTTGTAACTAATTTGTCATATTAGCCATTTTGGGGTTTTATCATTTTTTCACTTCCAAACTCGCTCTAGTTTCGTATGCTCAAACTTAATACAAAATGAAAAAATCTTTATTATTTTCAGTGGCACTTTTTCTTGGAATGCTGAATCTTCAGGCCCAAACAGTAGAAGATTCTATACTTACCGGCCCAGCTTATGCAAACGATGTTTTTTATAGTCTTAAAACAGGTACTGTTAAGGTTAGTCCCAATAACGAATGGCAACTAGGCTTCAGTATCGGTGTCTTCAATGTTTCGGTTCGAACCAATGCTGCGACTTCCTCTTCTGGAATGGGCTCTGTGGTTGCCTACGAAATGCCTGGTACCGATACCAGCAAATGGGCAAGTTTTGATACCACTGGTTACAAAGCTTGGAAAGTATTAGAAAATTCGGATACCGATTGGGAAATGGGTGCGCTAAACAGCAGTTCTTCTGGTAACGATGATTATGGTTGGGGCATGTATGATGCCAATAGCCACAATGTAATCGGACAAAGATTATACCTTTTAGCAGTTAATAACGGAGCAGGTACCAGCTACAAAAAAGTATTTGTTGTTAGCAAAGCCTTAGGTACATGGTCGCTCAGAACTGCCAATATTGATGGCTCAAACGAAACCAATTATACCTTTGGGCAAAGTGGTGGATTCTCAAATAGAAATTTTATTTATGTAAACCTACTCAGCAATTCGGTGATTGATAGAGAACCAAACAAAACAGATTGGGATTTCATGTTAACACGTTACAGAGCCTTTCAAGCAGGTGCAAACATGTATTATCCATCAACAGGAATCTTAACCAATGCGGGCGTAAAGGTAGCAGAAGCAAGAGGCATACCTGTAGCAGATGCCACGCTCACAAATTTCATTGCAGATACCAACAATAATATTTCAGAAATTGGTGCAGATTGGAAAGTATTAGCTGGCATGAGTTTTAAAATTGCCGACTCACTTTGCTATTTCGTAAAAGCTAAAGATGGCGCTTTCTGGAAACTGCAATTCACTAGATTTGCTGGCTCTTCAACAGGAACTACCGTGTTTAACAAAACCAAATTAACTCCTGCAACTGGGTTAAATTCTATTAGTAATTCACGCATTGAAATGGCCATTTATCCTAACCCAGCAACAGAAAATGTAAGCGTGTTGTATGATGCAAATTCTGAAGCAAGTGAGGTAAACGTTTATAACCTAAACGGACAATTGGTATTGCAATCCAATCAAGCAGCATCAAATACCATTTTACACAGCATCAATGTTTCTGGTCTGAACCAAGGCATCTATGTAGTAGAGGTGAAAACAGCGAATAGCCGTGCCACTCAAAAATTAGTAATCAACTAAAAGTTCATCAGTGAGGCGGAGCTTCTCATATGGTATTTGGATAGCAATATTTGTTATTATCATTGCTTTATATTCCCCTATCCAAGCACAGCAATTGGTTACCATACAGGTTACCGACATAGACAAGAACCCCCTCGAAGATGCTTTAGTTATTTGCAAACCCATTCGGGAAAATCAGAAAGAGCGAACCATACTTACCAATGCAAAAGGAATTGCTTCCTTCGAAATTGATGGTCCAACGCAAATACTGCTTACCCGAGTGGGTTTTAGTTTTAAACGCGATACCCTTTTACAAGCGTGCAAACGCCACTATGCCCTCAAATCTAATCAGACCACGCTCTCCGAAACCGTTGTTACCGGACAGTTTGAGGCCACTACTAGCGATAAATCGGTTCAGCGCATACGTGTAATTGACCAAAAGAAAATACAAGCACAAGGAGCAGTAAATCTCAAAGATTTGCTCAGCAATGAATTGAATATTCGCATCTCACAAGACGGAGCTTTGGGTTCGCAAATAAGCATGATGGGCATTGGCGGACAAAACCTTAAAATCCTCATAGATGGCGTGCCCGTTATTGGTAGAATGGATGGCAATATAGACCTGAGCCAAATCAATTTATCGCGTATTGAACGGGTGGAGATTATTGAAGGTCCCATGAGCGTAATCTATGGCACAGATGCATTGGGAGGAGTTATTAATTTAATCTCAAAAAGACCCAGCAGCAAGTTGTTAAAATTGGGTGTTAACTCTTACTACGAAAGTGTGGGTACCTATAATGTAGATGTTAATGTTGGTGCCTTTTACCGCAATTTACAAGTAAGTGGTTCTGCTGGAAGAAACTACTTTGATGGCTATTCTGAAAGTGAAGGTGAGTTTGAAAGATGGAAACAATGGAAGCCCAAAGAGCAGTATTTTGGAGATGCCCAACTCATGTATAAAATGAAGAAGCAAAGTCATAGATTGGCCTCACAATATTTCACCGAAACCATTATCAATAGAAACACTGCCATAGTAACACCAACCTCTGCAACAGGGGTAGATTTTTACTTTGTTACCACACGTTGGAACCATTCTTTATACTCAGATTTTTTATTGCCCCGCAAGGCAACCTTAAATCTCATTAACTCTTATTCTACCTATAAAAGATCGAAGACCACCTATATTAAAAACTTGGTCAATGGTAGCGAGGATTTAAGCAGTGCGCAAGACGATCACGATACTTCCTTCTTTAAATTGTTATTGTCGAGAGGAACCTTGTCTACCAGAAATGGAGGCAAATTTAATTCGCAATTGGGCTATGATTTTAATTACGAAATGGGCGGTGGAGATAGACTTAAAGGCGATTATCAAGCCATTGGCGATTATGCTTTATTTTACATTGCAGAAGTAAAACCGATCTCAAGGTTAAAAGTGAATCCAGGTATTCGTTTTATATATAATACCAGGTATGGCGCACCCATTATTCCAAGCTTAAATGCGAAGTTTGATATCACAAGTGAGTTGGCTTTTAGGGGCTCTTACTCAAGAGGATTTAGGGCGCCATCTCTAAAAGAGCTAAGTTTGTTTTTTGTAGATGTAAGTCATAACATTCAAGGAAATGAGGATTTAAAAGCAGAGCATTCTAATAATTTTAGTGCCGGACTCACTTGGCTTAAACCCACACCGAAACTTAATTTAAAAGCAGAATTAACTGCATATTACAATCACCTTAGCAACCTCATTAGTTTGGCGCTGGTTGAGCCTAATTCGCAATTGTATACCTATATCAATATTGATGAATATAAGACCAAAGGCATTTATGGAAACCTGGAGTTTTTTTGGAAAAAAGTCACGCTATCTGGAGGGTATAGTTTAACGGGTAGGTTCAATCAATTAAGTTTAACAAAGGAGGTAGAACCCTTTAATTATGCCAATGAATTTAGGGTAAATGGCGTATATAGAATCCTGAGCACACATACAGATTTAAACGTATTTTGTAAGTACAATGGCGCCTTGCCTGGCTTTGCATTAGATGCCAATGAGGAGGTTTATCAAACAGAAGTAGCTGCTTATTCTAATATTGATTTTAGCCTAACCCAACGATTTTTTAAACAAGGGATAGTGCTGGTACTAGGTGCAAAAAATCTGTTAAATGTAACCAATATTCAATTTAATTCTGTGGGTTCTACACACAGTGGCGGCGGCAGTTCAATGCCTGTTGGCATGGGTAGATTTTATTTTATTACCTTAAAAATAAGCTTTGAAAAAAATGAATAAAATTATCATCCTTGTTTTATTTACATTGCTTTTGAGCGCATGTGCTAAAGAAGAACCTTTATGGGTCTTACCTCCAGCCGGAAGTGAAACCATGGCCGATTTTGAGTTGGGAGAAAATTACGAACATGTGGTTTATTTCAGCCTCAACAATGGCATGCAATACAAGAAAAAACTAAAAGATTGGGACATTGCTTTTGGCAGTGGCATTGGTTCGGCCCATTTAATGCTAAATGGTGGAAACGAAGTTCAGATATTTAATAGTCACGACACCTGCATAGAAACTCACATACCTATGCCCAAAGAAGGAGATTGGCAATGGGATAACCCCAATGGCGATTTAGATTCTACCGCGTTTGGCGAATGGTGGAAGCCTCAGAGCTTAATAAGCAAAGGTGAAGTATACTTGGTAGATAGAGGTCCCAAGGCAACACCTCGTTACCTAAGAATGAAAATTATTTCTTGCGATGCCAATCAATTCTCTGTTTTGTTTGCAGACATCAATGGACAGAATCAGACACTTAAAACCATTGTAAGAAATCATCAATCTAATTATACTTATTTCGATTTATGTGCATTGAGTACCGTAAATTTTGAACCGCCTAGCCATGATTGGGATATTGTGTTTACTAAGTATAGGTATATCTATTACCATATGACTCCCATAACACCTTACTATGTTTGTGGTGCATTAATTAATACAAAAAATTGTAAGGTTTATGAATCTCGTACGATGTCATTTGAAGAGATAAGCAAAGAAAATGTAAGCAGTATTACCTTGGGTAAAAAGGCAGATGAAATAGGGTATGATTGGAAGTATTTTGATTTAAATGCTTTGCGTTATACCGTGACCAAAAATCAAGTGTTTGTGATAGAAGATAAGGATGGTTTTTTATACAAACTCAAGTTCATCGATTTCTATAATGCAAGCGGACAAAAAGGGCATCCCACCTTTGTGTATCAAAGATTGTAATAGGTAGTTTAAAGTTATTTGCAATTAACTTTTTACTAAGCCAAAAGCACCCATACCGAAACTAAAAATATCTTGTATTTTACTCCAGCTAAATTTTGCAAATACATCACTTTTAACTATAAGTATTTTAACAAGTCATTCTGCTAAAAAAGAGCCTTAAAATCTTATTTTTGAATGAGCAATTTTTGTCGAGCCAATTCGCAGTTTTCTCCCAATATTCTAAGCACATAAAAGCCTTCGGGCAAATCGCAGGTGTTCACTTTTGTTAAGTTACCTGTCATTGGTTCAGACAGTATTTCTTGGCCCTTTAAATTGTATAGGGAAAGCATGATTGCTTTGCTGTTTTCACCGGCTACATAGAAATGCTGATCACTTGGATTTGGGTAAATTTTCCAAGCATTTGAGGCATTGCCAAATGATATATTCCCCGTAGTGCTTAGGCTTAAATTTTTGCTGCTTTTTTGACTCACGCCACATTTGCTGGCTAGCAAACTTACCTCATAAATACCGGCGGATTTGTAGGTGTGAGTTGGGGCAAAGGCATAAGAGCTATCTCCATCTCCAAAGTGCCAAACATAAGATTCGGCATCAATCGAGGTGTTTTCAAAACTAACTTCTAAGGGCTTCATTAAGGTGGTAGTAAATGATGATTTTGCAGTGAATCTTCCTATGT
>JBILVK010000047.1:0-22449 GCA_044370475.1 Bacteroidia bacterium | reverse complement strand
TAGCTCGTGCCTTTCTTTGCTTCATCTGTTATTTTTTTGAAGATCTCTTGTAATTTAGCTGGACGATCCTTTTCACTTACTCCAGCCAATTCGCCTTGAACCCTGTCGGTCATGTCTTCTATTCTTTGAACAATAGAAACCCACATGCCATTAATAGGAATTTCTTCACCATTGTTTTTGGCCCAAAATCCATTGTCTAACCTGTTGTTTTCTTTGGTAGAATTACTGGCAATTGCATCATATCCGCAATGGTGATTTGTTAATACCAATCCTTTTGAGGAAATAATTTCGCCAGTACAGCCTCCATTAAACCATACAATCGCATCTTTCAATGAACTGTTGTTTACATCATACAATTGCTCGGGAGTGAGTTTTAATCCTTTTGCAACCATTTGCTCGTAGTTGTATTTTTTGAGCAATAGTGGAATCCACATGCCTTCATCGGCCTTTGCACCGCTGCTCAGCAAAATAATTGCTGCAAGGGTGTACAGAAGTTTTTTCATAATTTTTTCTCTTTATCTCGGCGCAAAGTAAAAAGATTCATCCATACTCCATCTTTTTTTTTGATAAATGGTAGATTTATGCTTGGAAATATTTCATAATTACATAACATTGAAGCTCGAACAGAGCGCTATTATTGCACCAATATGTTTGGACTAGACACCTCACTCACTATTTTGCTACTTTTATGCTTGTTGGCAGCAGCAGCATTCGAATTTATTAATGGTTTTCATGATACAGCAAACGCTGTAGCAACCGTTATTTATACCAATTCTCTAAAACCTTGGGCTGCCGTTATCTGGAGTGGCATTTGGAATGCCATAGGTGTTTTTGCTGGAGGTATTGCAGTGGCTATGGGTATTACCAATTTATTGCCAACAGAGTTATTACTCGATACCAATATTTACCATAATATTGCCCTCATATTATCCATCCTTCTTACTGCCATCGCTTGGAATTTAGGAACTTGGTATCTTGGTATTCCATGCTCTAGTTCTCATACCTTAATTGGTTCAATCATAGGAGTGGGCCTAGGCTTCGCTTTTATTGCGCCAGAAAATGGTTTTAACTATGTTAATTGGTCAAAAGCTGGCGACATTGGATTATCTCTCTTATTATCACCTATTCTGGGTTTTAGCCTTGCCATTTTGCTTATGTACATTCTTAGACAAGTGGTAAAAAGCAAGCAAATTTTTAAAGAGCCTGTTACCAATGATCCGCCTCCATTCTGGATTCGCTTAATTCTCCTTTTAACTTGTACTGGAGTGAGCTTCTCTCATGGTTCTAATGATGGTCAAAAAGGTGTAGGAATGGTGATGCTAATTCTTATTGCCATTGTGCCCGGTTATTTCACTTTAAACCTAGATAAAAATACCGTTGATGTGCGAGATCAAGTTTCTGAACTAAAGGTAATTTATGCCAAAATAGATGCTAGAGATTTGAACGATGATGAACAGCATACCTACCAAAAAATGGGGGCAAATATTAATCATTTCGATTCTTTATTAGCCACCGGAATTTCCATAGCAAATTTTGATAACCACCAAAAGGCAGATTTAAGAAAAGACTTAGTTATGCTGAGCAAAGGGTCTAAGGCACTGTTAGCAAGCAAAAACTTGGGATTAAGTGAGACTAATAAAGTAAAATTCAAAAAGGCTGTTTCCGAAGTAAAAAGCGTTACCGAATACGCACCGCTTTGGGTGATTTTTATGATTTCTATAAGCCTGGGTCTTGGCACCATGATTGGCTGGAAACGCATTGTAACCACTATTGGAGAAAAAATTGGTAAACAACATCTTACTTATGCGCAAGGTGCAAGTGCCGAATTAGTAGCTGCTTCTACCATAGGATTTTCAACTTGGTTAGGTTTGCCTGTAAGTACCACCCACGTTCTATCTTCGGGTGTTGCTGGAGCCATGGTAGCGAGTAAAGGAATTAAGAACCTTCAAGCTAAAACTATAAAAAGTATTGCAATCGCATGGTTGTTAACCTTGCCTGTTAGTATTGTCATGTCGGGCGGATTGTTCTTGTTGTTTAGGTGGTTAATCTCTGCTAACTAAACCTCATTTTAAGGTCAATATTCCTTTAGTTCATTTACCTTTAATGTTAATTCACTAATAAGGTATGCCTAATAGCACCGCTTAATCTATTTAGCTTAAGCTATACAGGTTGTTTTTGCAAAATGGAAGCAACATAGGGTGATATGAAAAAAACGCCTACACCGTCACCAAAAGTACGGAGTTGGGCAACCGCAAAAATGCAATCAAATTTTCTTATTCGGACTGAGCCAAAATGAAAGGAATACAAATCATTGAAGTGTTTAATACGCGTCAAAAAAAATCAAATCGTCATTAATAACGCTTCAATTTTCCTTCTTCAAAATACAGCACATTTAACATACTATTCTGAATGCTCTTGCCATCTGATTTTGGTTTGAACCAATAATAATTACTCAAAGGTTTGTTTTTATCCTCCTTAGGTAAATCTTCTAAATTGCCATGGTTCTTTATTAATTCACTTAAAAAATATACCCCTTGCTCATATCCCGCAACCGCATATTCATCAGGCTCTGTAAAATACCTTTCTCTGTATTTTTCAATAAATAGTTTGCAGTTAGCATCTGCATAATCCATATAATAAGGTGAGATAATCTTTACTTTCAATTGTTCAAATTGTGGAATATTGGGTGCCTTAAACTCTAACCACTTCCTTACCCCATATACTTGAACATCTATAAATTGATTGGTATCACTCAATAATTTTAAGGCCGACCCAACCATAAACTCACTTTCGCTCGATATCACAATATGATTAGGCCTAGCAAATTTATAATGATCCTTTATCTCAATATACTTATTAATGTCTAATGCCTTAAAAGTATATCCAGGGTACTTGGCTTTTAAACTCATGATCCTATTGGACAAAATCTTATCGTTAGTTTCCTTCCCCGTTAGTACAATAATATTAGCGAATTCTGAACCGCTACCTTTGATATCTTCTAAGATAAAATCTCCATAATAGGTTAAGTCGGGGTAAACAGAAATAAGATAGGGGTTTTCAATTTTACTTTTGGTGAGTGTTAAAAAGGGTGAAACATGATATTTTTTGTACTTCTTACAGTATTCTAACATCATTTCATTGCCTTCTTTTAAAACCGGACCAATAATTAAATCGGAGTTAAGTACCTCCTTTTTTTCAATGATTTTTTTAAAAGTTAGACTGTCGCGTTTGGTATCATATACCTTTATCTCAAGTGGAATTTCGGTACTACTAAAACTATCCAATGAAAGCGTAAATCCTTCAAAATACTTTCTACAAGCCTGACCAATAGAAGCGTTTTTGTGCTTCGAATCCTGCAATAATTGCTCGCTGCAAAATGGCATAATAAGTGCCACTTGATACTTTTGTTCAAGCAAATCTTTTAAGGAGGTTTGTGATTTTGCCACTAAGCCTAAAATCAACAAAAATCCAAATAAAAAGTACTTTTTAGAATGATTCATATTTATTCCCATTCAATGGTTGCTGGTGGCTTAGAACTAATATCATATACCACCCTGTTTATTCCTTTTACCTCATTAATTACCCTATTGGCAACCATTCCTAGAAAATCATGTGGCAAGTGACAAAAATCTGCTGTCATACCATCCACAGAGGTCACGGCTCGCAAACAAATCACATTCTCATAAGTACGCTCATCGCCCATTACACCAACAGATTGTATAGGCAAATAAATAGCACCTGCTTGCCATACATTGTTATAATGTCCTTTGTCTTTTAATTCGCCAATAAAGATAGCATCTGCTTCTTGCAATATGCGCACCTTTTCTATGGTAATTTCTCCCAAAATACGAATGGCTAAGCCCGGACCCGGAAATGGATGTCTGTTCAAAATAATAGGTTCCATGCCCAATGCCGTTCCTACATTTCTTACCTCATCCTTAAACAACATGCGAAGTGGCTCCACAATTTTTAACTTCATGTGCTCTGGCAAGCCGCCTACATTGTGATGCGATTTTATAGTGGCCGAAGGCCCTTTAACACTCACACTTTCTATTACATCTGGGTAAATGGTTCCTTGCGCCAACCACTTGGTATTTTCAATTTTATTGGCTTCCTCATCAAATACCTCAATAAATACCCTGCCAATGGTTTTACGCTTTTGCTCAGGGTCGCTAATGCCTGCCAATGCATCCAAAAACTTCTTCGATGCATCAACCCCAATCACATTTATTCCCATATTTCTATAGGCATGCAATACCTGCGCAAACTCGTCTTTACGCAACAGTCCATTATCAATAAAAATACCTGTTAGGTTCGATCCAATCGCCTCTTTCAATAACATTGCTGCCACAGATGAATCAACTCCACCCGATAGCCCTAAAATCACTTTGTCGGTGCCCAACTTTTGCTTTAAATCGGCCGTCGTATTCTCTATAAAATGTGTCGGCGTCCAGTTTTGGTTCAGACCGGCAACCTTGCTAATAAAGTTATGTAAGAGTGTTTTGCCATCTGTGCTGTGTGTAACCTCTGGATGAAATTGGATGGCATACGTTTCTTCATCTTTTATTTTAAATGCGGCAACTTTCACACTTTCGGTGCTGGCTATAATTTCAAAGTTGGCTGGAATGTCTTGTATAGTGTCGCCATGGCTCATCCAAACCTGACTGTCAACCGGAATATCTTCTAATAACAAAGAGCCATGTACCGCCTTTAAATTGGCCCTGCCATATTCCCTAATTTTACTTGGAACCACAAAGCCACCGTTTTGTTTGGCTAATAATTGTGCACCATAACAAACGCCCAAAAGAGGCAATTTGCCGCGATAAGGACTTAAATCAACATCGGGTAATATACCATCGTTAACAGAATACGGACTGCCACTTAATATCACTGCTTTGGTATGTGCATCCAAAGCCGGTATATGGGTACATGGGTGAATTTCTGAGTAAACATTCAATTCGCGAAGGCGACGGGCAATTAATTGGGTATATTGCGACCCAAAATCTATAATGAGGACTTTTTCTTCCATACGTGACTGCGAATTTCACTATTTTTCCCGAGAATTTTAGCCTCACTTTACAATAATGTTGAAATTAATTGCCATTTCTGATTTACTGCAGCTCAAGGAGCCATTTTTATTGCTCGATGCACGCAGTGAGGGCGAATTTGAACAAGGACATATTCCTGGTGCTACTTCTTTCCCCATTTTAAATAATGAGGAAAGAAAACTGGTTGGTACCTGCTATAAACAACAAGGGCACAAACCCGCGGTGATAATGGGTTACAAGTTGGTTGGACCTAAATTCTCGGAGCTTTTAAAGCAAGCTTATAAGCATTTTGAAGGTCAAGAAATTTTTATTCATTGCTGGCGTGGTGGCTTGCGCAGCCAAATTATGGCCAATCTCCTCAGCTCAGCAGGCTTTGAGGTAAACCTCATCAAAGGTGGATACAAAACATACCGCGCAGCAGTTTTGGACTTCCTCTCCCAAGAATTTTCCTTCCAAGTTTTGGGTGGCTTAACTGGCTGCGGAAAATCAGAAGTGCTGCAAGAAATTCAAGCAAGAGGCGCACAAGTTCTCGATATTGAAGACCTTGCCATTCACAAAGGCTCAGCCTTTGGGTCCCTTGGCTTGCCAGAGCAGCCCAGTCAAGAGCAATTCGAAAACAATGTTTACCAAGTATTAAGAAATTTTGGTCCGAACCAACCCATATGGGTAGAAGACGAAAGCAGGTTAATTGGCCGACTCCAAATTCCAACTTCCGTTTACAAGGGAATCCGAAATGGATTTGTGCACTTCCTAGATTATTCTTTTGAAACAAGGTTAGCGCATATTATAGAAGAATATGGGGTATTTCCACCCGCACGTTTGGCCGAAATAACAGAAAAGCTCAAAAAAAGAATGGGCGATTTAAACAATAGAAATGCAATAGAAAACATCCAACTAGGCAACGTTCAAGCTTGGGCAGAAGAGGTACTCAAATACTACGATAAACAGTATCTGTATGGGTTCGGCCAAAGAGAAACGAATACGAGTAAAAAAATAGAAACAGCGGGAGAGGAGCTAATGGCCTACTTATTAAACATAAAAAAAGCCCAACAATAATGTTGAGCTTTTTTTATGATTTAGAAATTTATTTATCACCTTTCATGTAAAACAATAATTTATCTTCTCTGTAACCTTTTTCGGTATTGCTATACCAATCTTTGTAAGACTCTCCATTAGATTTTGCCCAATCTGCAAAGTGTAGGTATCCTTTTAAAATATCTTGCTTCTCTATCATATGGGGTGCAGTTTTTTCCAATTGCAATGCAAACGGTAAATTGTTTTGCGTTCTGTAAGTCCTGCCTTTTTCAATATTGCTATCATCACTACCTGTTCCAAACAATTTACCTGTTGCCAAATTTGTTGGCATGTAATCTGCCAAATGTACTTCAATTTCCCTGTTTTGGTTAACAATGATGTAAGGGTTTAACGATAGTTCTTTAACAGTGGTTGTATTGCCTTTACTTTGATCAAAGGTTACTACCATCTTTATAGTTTGAGGGGCAACATAAGCTGCTTCTGGGTTTACATTCACTCCCGATCCACCTGGAGATGGCAATAATTGATATGCCTCGCTAAAAATTAATATGTTGGCATATTTTTGCTCATTTTCTGTACCGTTCTCACCAAAATTGGCCCATTTTGTTTTGGTTTCACTATTGCCTTTTACCGAGCTAATTCTTTTAGGATCCAAATTGTCAAACTGCATCATAAATCCATTGTTAAAACTTGCTCCAATAGCTCTTAATTCTACATTTAATAAAAGTTCTACCACATTGTTTTCTGCATTGGTTACTGCAACTGCATTGTATTTTGCTACCAAATCATTAAAGTCATAATCGCCAACAGATGGCCATAAATCTTCAAACATTAAGGTAGCTTCATTTACTAAATTTGTGTTGTAAGCTCTGCTTGCATCATCTGGATATGCATCGTCATTATCTGCAACTCCATCATTGTCTTTATCAACAACGGTTGGAATTGGCAAGCATGAGTTGCTTGGATCAGCCCAGTAAATTGCAGGTATCATCACATCATCAATATTGTACCTGGTTGTTCCGCCAGTTCCTACATAGCTAATTCTAATTTTGTAGGGAGTAGTAGCGTTAATTATTGCCGCTGGCAACGCAAAAGTTAAACTTTGTGATGTTGTAGGCAAGTTTGGCACATATTGAATTGAATCAAAACGAACATAAGTTCCTTCCTTATTTACTCCTGCTGCTGCATCATAGGGTGAATAAGATAAAAATATTTTTCTTGTGGTAGCTGCAGATGTTGCTTCAAACTTAATTTTCATGGTTATGTTGCCAGAGGTTGGTTTGATCCAAGGCGTCTTGATCCAACATGCATTTGGGTCGAGACTGGTTGGCACATTGCTTCTCATAGAATACGAGCCACCAATAATTTGCGACCCAGCACTTGTGTAGCTAATAGAACCGAAACCCCAGCAATTGGCTTGCTCAATTGTTCTATTTCCAGATTCTGCATTCAACAATGGCAACATGGTTTGTGCCTCTGTTTTTGCAAGGATGGCCGTTAAAAAACCAATGATTAAAAATACTTTTTTCATTTTATTAATTTAAATTGTTTTTAATTTTGATAGCGATTAATTATTCAGCCGTTGCTTCAGTTAGATAATCAAATTGAATTTGTTTGTTAAGGGTGCTGAAGTTTTTAGTGATACTTCCAAAACTAATAGTCAATCCTTTTATATGCACAGGAACCATAAATTTTGAATTGAAATTCTCGTTCATTTTATGCAAACCTTGGTAGAATATTATTTTGCCATCATCTGAACTTACTATCATCGTTCCTTGAACGGGAGAGATAGTTTCCAAGCCTTTAACACTTAAATTAAATTCTTTGCTTGTTTTCCAATCAAAGTTTTCTTGAACTTTCAATTCAGAGAATTTACTCACTTCTTGTGTGTTTGTTGCTGGAGTTACTTTTTCCATCCAATCTTTTTTGCATGAGCTTAATCCTAAAACTGCAATGCTGGCTAAAATTAATAGATTTTTCATATAGGTGTTTGTTTTGATTTTTAATTTTCTTGCATAGTGCAAAGACAGTTCCTAAAATTGGGAGACTAACGATTTGGTTATTTAAATGCTTGTAAATCAATAAGAAAATCTGTATTTGGGGCTAATTTAGCGTTGTGCCAAAATGAGAAATAGATTCAAAAAGAGCCTAAATTCTCAAAATGAGAAAGCTGTTTAGTTTAACTTTTGCGAAAAAAAAGAGGTCGACTTTCCAATGAAAGCCGACCTCTTTAAAATAAATTAGGAATATTCTTAAGGTGTAAAAAGCTTTGTAGCGTCTCTATATCCAGAATTGTTTTGGTACCAATCTGTATACAAAGTGCCATTGCTTTGTGCCCAATCTGCAAACTTTAAGTAAGCAGTTACAAAATCATTGGTTGTATGGGTATAAGGAATTGAACTGGTTACATTCAATGCCCAAGGAAGATTGTCTTTTGTCTTATAATACTTGCCACTGGCTGGAATGGTATTGTCTTGCATCTGTCCAAAGAACGAAGTATTGGCTTTTGCACTTGGAACATAATTAGGTAAATGCAATTCTTTTCCCCTCACTTGATCAATGATTATATATGGATTAAAGGCCACATCAGAAACAGCAATCATTTGTCCGCTTGTACTTGTAAAAGTTACAGTAACAGAAGTGGTATCTGGCGCAACTCTTGGGTTAGCCGGAATGGTATTTGAACCGCTGCCACCTGGAGATGGAAGCACCTTTTGTGCATCATCAAATACAATTACATTTACATTGGTTTGATCGTTTTCAATGCCACTAGCAGAATTGCTTAACCAAGTTGCTCCATGGTATTTAGCACCAGTAACCGCAGTAACTTTAGCTGCTGCTAAATTGTCTAACTGAAAAGCAAATCCATTACGAAAACTAGCACCAATTGCCCTAGTAACATACTGACCTTTCATTTCAACCACCTTATTAGCTGCATTGGTTACCAAATTATACCTATAATCAACCACCAAATCATTAAAATCATAATCTCCCGTTGCAGGCCACAAATCTTCAAACATCAAAGTACCAAATCCAGCTGCTGGGTAGAAATTATTGTAAGCTCTTGTAACATCATTAGGGTAAGCATCGTCTGCATCTTGAACGCCATCGCTATCTGCATCTACGATAACAGAAGTAGGCAAACAGCTGTTGATAGGATCCGCCCAATAGGTGCCAGAAACCAACCAACTGTCAGTTATAATTTTTGCAGAACCTCCGTTGCCATATTGCAAGGCCATAATTTTATATGGCACATTCGAATTTGCGATAGCCAATGGCAATGGCTGATTAATCTCGATTACATTATTAGTTGTTGTTGAAAATGTATGTGTATAAAAAACTACACGCGTACCTTCTTTGCTCGCACCTCCATTGGCATCATATGGAATATAAGCCAAAGTTAGATAACGGGCACTGTTGCTTGAATTACTCAATTTGGTTTTCAAATAAACATTCCCATTTCCCGGTTTGAACCAAGGCGTCTTCATCCAGAAGCTTGTCATAGTCATCGAACTAGCGGCCCCACTTTGCGTAGAGTAATTGCCATCTATTTTAGTTGAGTTGGTATAGGTTACCCCACCAAATCCCCAACAATTGGCTATATCGTAATTTCTATTATTGGTTGTGCTTTGTGAGCTTCCCGAGTTTTCGCACGTTAGTGCAATTGTTTGCGCCTGGCTAATGCCAACCAAGCTGGCAAAAATGGCTATAGAGGCTAATATTTTTTTCATAATGTAATTATTATTCTTCAGGGTAATTAATTATATAATCCATATCAATCACAGTTCCAGAAACTGAGTATGCTTTGCTTATGCTTCCAATGGTTAATCGCATAGAGTCTTGTGCTATGGGTATATCCATGTTCATAGATAAGGTCTCACTCATGGCATGGTTGCCCATATAATGAATGGCGCCACTACTGTTATTAGTCAATTTCAAAGTTCCTGTTATGGGTGACGGAGTTATTAAACCCAAAATATTTACTGTTACTTTTCTGGTGGTACCCCAGTTAAAAGTCGGACTCGTTTTAATGTCGGTAAACTTTTTTGAGGTCTTTACTTCTTCCTCTGTTGGAGTTGGTAATTTTAAGCAGGCAGTAGCGGTCATAAGACTTACCATAATAAGTCCCAATAAAACCTTATTTCTTGTTGTTTTCATAATCTTTACAAATTTAAAATAATTGTTAAATTATTCTGGATTATCTATAATAAAATCGAATTCTATAGTTTTAATATTAGTTGAATATTTTTTGTTAATACTTCCATATTGCACTTTATATTCTTTTACATCAATTGGAATCGAAAATTTAAGCTCCATACTTTGATCCATTGCATGCAAGAATTGGTAGTAAACAACTGTTTCGTCTATAGAAATAATCTTTAAAGTATTGCTTACTGGCGATAGTGTTGAAAAACCTTTTACTTGTAGCGTAAACTCATTACTTGTTTTCCAATCAAAATTCTCATTGGCTTTGATCTCTTTAAAATTTGTTACAGTGGTAGGTGCCGGTGTAATTGGTTCAATGGTTCCCTTTTTACACGAACTTGCAAATACCAATGTAATTATGCCCAAATAGAAAAATGCTCTCATTTTTGTTTTTTTTAATTGTGATTTCCCCATTTATACTTCCCAAGATTAGTGCCAACGAAAAAAAGCAATCTTCTTCAAAGTGTAATAGATAGAAATTCAATTGTTTATGCAATTATAGGCAATTAAATTATTTTAAATACAATTTAATATTGGTTCAAAACGAGAAAAATTGTTTGAAAATGGGATTGAAATCTGCCCATTTTCCATTCATCGAAATATTTACAAAATCTCAAAGCGATTAAGTACTTTTGTAAAGTAAATATATAACAATGGCAGGTACCGAATTTTATGGCGCTGAAGAGCGCAAAGAAATTAATGATGTGCTGGAAACAGGCATCTTCTTTAGATTTAACCACGACGCACAACGCAATGGCATTTGGAAAGCAAAGGAATTTGAAGCTGAAGTTGCAAAACTTGTGGGTGCAAAATATGCACATGCTGTTTCTAGCGGTAGTACCGCTGTTTCTTGTGCTTTGGCCGCTGCTGGTATTGGTGCTGGCGATGAGGTGATAGTTCCTCCTTTTACCTACATAGCAAGCGTGGAGGCGGTAATATTTGCAGGTGCTTTGCCTGTTTTTGCCGAAATTGATGAAACCTTATGCTTAAGTGCTGAGGGTATCAAAAAGGCAATTACTCCAAAAACAAAGGCTGTTCTTTTGGTTCATATGTGCGGCCAAATGGCTCAAATGGATCAAATTATGCAAGTGGTAAAAGACCATAACCTCGTTCTGGTTGAAGATGCGGGTCAGGCAATGGCTGCAAGCTACCAAGGAACTTCAACGGGTTTGTTTGGAAAGACAGGTTGCTATAGCTTCGATTTCTTCAAAATTGCAACAGCCGGCGAGGGTGGTGTAATGGTAACCAATGATGAAACTGCCTATAAACTTGCCGACAATTACTCAGACCATGGGCATGATCACCAAGGAAATAACCGTGGTATGGAAAACCATCCGGTATTAGGGTTCAATTATAGAATTTCAGAATTGCATGCGGCCATTGGTCTTGCTCAAACTCGCCGTGTGCCTATGATTCGCGAAGTGAATAACAAGCATAAAAAACAATTGATGAACCTTTTGGGCAAAATCAATGGGGTTTCTTTTGCTACCATTCCTGATGCCAATGGCGATTCTGCAACTTTCTTAAATATGCTTCTCCCTTCTACAGATATTGCCATGAAAGTGGTGGATGAATTCAATAAAAACGGTGTGGCTGGATTCAATTATTGGTTCACCAATATGTACCATTTTATTAACCAATGGACGCATATCAAAGAAGGTAAAGTTGCGGCTAAAACCAATGTTCAATTGTTAGGTGCTCCTCAAGATTACCAAAATATGGAGCTCCCTAAAACGCAAGAAACCATTGGTCGCCTCATCTCTTTTGGTATTAAGGCAACTTGGACAGATAAAGAAGTAGAGGAATTGGCTGCAAAAATGTCAAATTGCATCAACGCTGTATTGGTTCAGACCGCTTAATTGTTTTCAAGAAAATAACAATGCATAAGAATTTTAAATCCATAGAAAAAACGGTTTTTGGTAGGGGAAGTTTTAATCAATTGGCCCAAATTGTGGAGCCCATTAGAACGCGCAACCAAAAATATTTCGTGTATATTGTAGATCATTATTTTAAGGGCAAGGACCTCGAAAATCGCTTGCAGCAAAGGCCAGAGGATACCATCTATTTCATTGATGTGGATCCGCATGAACCTACCACCGAACAAATTGATCAACTGCGCGACCAGATTTTGTCTACCAAAGGGCTTCCTGCTGGTGTTATTGGCATTGGTGGCGGTAGTATTATGGATATTGCCAAGGCTTTATCCCTCATGCTTTGCAATGAGGGTCCATCTCAAAATTACCAAGGTCTGAACCTAATTAAACAAGCGGGTGTGTATCATTTGGGTGTGCCTACCATTTCTGGCACAGGCGCAGAATGTAGCATGACTGCTGTGCTGACTGGTCCAGAGAAAAAGCTCGGACTAAAATGCGATTGGACTATTTTTGATCAGGTGATTTTGGATTCTGAGCTTACCGCAAGTGTACCTGTAGATAAGTGGTTCTATACCGGAATGGATACTTTTATTCATTGCATTGAGAGCAGAGATGGCATCTTAAACAATGCTTATAGCATGGCTTATGGTGAACAATCTTTGAAACTTTGCCGCGATATTTATTTGGGCGATAATGCCGGACAATCGCCAGAAAACGACGATAAATTGATGGTGGCTTCTTTAATGGGTGGTTTAAGTTTAACCTATTCTGAAGTGGGTGTTTGTCATGCCTTGAGTTATGGTTTGAGTAAGATTTTTGGCGAGAAACATTGCTATGCTAATTGCTTGGCGTTTCAGCATCTTGGCGATTTTTATCCAGAGGGTGTTGAAGAGTTTAAAACCATGTTGGCCAAACACCAAATTGTATTGCCTACTGGCTTAAGTGCAAATTGGACAGATGCCGAAATTACTGCCATGGCACATGTGGCTTATAATTTGCCGCATATGTGGAACCATGCCTTAGGTACAGATTGGAAAGACAAAATGACCATTGAACGCATTGAGGGCTTGTTTAGAAGGTTGTAATTGTTTTTAGCATTTTTAATTTTCTAATACTAAATTTGATTTCAACTCAATTACATTTATGAAAAATATAATTATAACACCAAATGAAAATGTTGATATTCATTTATTAATGAATGAATTGAGTAAAGTAAATGGGGTAAGTAAAGTTGAGGTTGAGCGTTCTTTTGCATTAGAAGGAAATGTATTAACGGATAGCGATTTTGAAAATATTGTTCAAGAAGCTAAAATAGATCAATATTATTCATCTGAAGATGTATTTAAAAATTTGAAAGAAAAATACAAAGAGTGAAAGTCCTAATTTCTAAGAAAGCAAATAATGACATGCTTCATGTTTTGGAATATATTTCAGAGCAAGGGTTTCCTTATACTGCTTCAAAATTCTTATTAAGAATGGAGGCTTTTGTAAATTCATTAGGAACATATTCAGAAAAATACAAAAAATGTATAAATATTAAATTTAATAATGCTGGTTTCAGATGCGCAGTATTTGAGAATTCCTATGTTTTTGTATTTAAAATTGAGGATAATTTAGTTAAGTTAATTAGGGTAATTCACGGAAAAAATATTAAATAATTAATCATAAAATAGGGTAGCACACAACATGACAAAAATTGTAAAAGTTGGAAATATAGAAGCGGGTAGCAATGAGTTATTCCTCATCTCTGGACCGTGTGTGATAGAAGATGAATCTATCATGATGAAAACAGCTGAAACACTCAAAGAGGTTTCAGAAAAGTTAAACATCAAAATGATTTACAAATCATCTTTTCAAAAGGATAACCGTAGTTCATTGAAATATTATGATGGTCCGGGTTTAGACAAAGGGGTTAAAATTCTTGCCAAGGTAAAAGAGCAATTTGGATTTCCTTTGTTAACAGACATTCATTACCCTGATCAAGCTGCTGCTGCTGGTGAAGTTTGCGATGTATTGCAAATTCCTGCATACTTATGCATGCAATCAACTTTAATGGTGGCTGCGGCCAAAACAGGCAGGGTAATAAACATCAAACACGGACAATTTCTTGCACCAGAAAACATGAAGCACCCAGTGCAGAAATGTATTGATGCAGGCAATGATCAAATTATCCTTACAGAAAGAGGTTATACTTTTGGTTATAACGACATGATTGTAGACCCTAGAAGTTTCTTCTTAATGGGACAAATTGGCTATCCAGTGGTTTTTGATATTACCCATGCAATTCGCAAATATGGTATCCCTAGCGCAGATGCAAAAGGTGGCGCAAGAGAGTTTTTGCCTGTATTGAGTAGGGCAGGAGTAGCAGCAGGCGTGGATGGTGTTTTTATTGAAACACACCCAGATCCAGCTAGCGCACTTTGTGATGCCGCTTCTCAGTTAAGCGTGTATCAATTGGAAGAATTCCTTAAACCGCTAATCGATATCCACAACTTAGAAGTAAGTTACCGCCAAAAAGCTTAATTTCATTCCTTATAGCAGATTTTTTTTTTCTTATGAAAAACAAGATATTATTTGGCATTCTCGTTTTATTTTGCTCGCAATTTGCCTATGCGCAATACGAATATCCATATAATAATGAGTCCACAACTTCTCCAAGTAGTAATCCCAATTTCTATTTAGGTATTGGTACCGGACTTAACTACAAAACGGGTGCTATAGGTTTATCTTTGGCCTATAGAATGGCTCCCAAAACATTGGTTGAGTTAAATATGGGTATTGGTGGTTACGGAAGTAAAATTGGATTGGGCGGAGTATTTAATGTGATAGAAAAAGGAACTTGGTGTCCTTCATTGTCTTTTTCACGAGCATCTGGAGGAACAGACCTGCCATTAACAGTAGAAGTTGAAGTGCCAGGTTCTACCAATACAGCAAAAACAGATACCAAAATCAATTTGAGCCCAATGTTTACCTTAACTCCGGGTGTTCAAAGGCAGTTTATTTCTAAAAATGGAAATCGTTTTATTTTAGAATTTGGTTTTGCAATTCCTTTAAATACAGCAACCCAAGAATTTGCAGAGAGTATGGCGGAGGTGAATGGAGTAATGGTTCCAACTAGCATGTTAAAATTTTCAAGCGTTCAAAAAACTGCTTTTAAATTATTGGATCCTGCTGGATTAAGCCTAGGCTTGTGTTATTATTTTGGGTTCAAACCGAAGAACTAATAAGCATAATTTAGGTTATTTTGGAATTAAAATTATTTTTGTGGCGCAGTTAATTAAAGATTTATAAGAATTATAAGACAAAAAATGGAATTATATTTAGATTCAGCCAACTTAAAAGAAATTGAAGAAGCCTTTAAATTAGGGTTCTTGAACGGTTTAACTACCACACCAACTTTCATGCAACGCGAAGGCATTACCGATGTGGATGCCATGATTGTGAAATTGTCGAAAATAGTTCCTGTGCTTCAAATTGAAGCTTTAGGAGATACTGCTGAGGATGTTTTGGCTGAGGCTAAGAGACAATTGGCTTTAGGACTTGATCCAAAGAAAACGGTATTTAAAATTCCAGTTTCTTTAGAAGGTGTGCGTGCTTGTAAAATGTTGCGCAACGAAGGTTTATTGGTAAATGTACACTTGGTTTATACCTTGCAACAAGCTTATATGGCTATGCATGCTGGTGCAACCTATGTTTGCCCTCTTGTTGGTCGCTTGCAAGATCAAGGTCATGATGCCCTTGATTTAGTTGCTCAAATTGTAGATGCAGTAGATCATTATGGTTACGATACCAAGGTAATGTTCTCTTCAGTGCGTACCATGGAACATATCAGAAATGCCCTCAACCTAGGCGTTCATACCATTACTGTTCCATTAAAAATCATGAAGCAATTAACCGAAAATCATTTTACAACGGTTGGTACAGATCAGTTTATTCATGATACACGTTTAATGACAGTTCGCGTAAAAGAAGCATTAAATGGTTTGAACCCAATCATTGATGCTAACACCAATTTAGCTGATGCCATTGTTAAAATGACTGAATATGGATTTGGTGCTATTACTGTAGTAAATGCAGATGGTAGCTTAAAAGGTGTGTTTACAGATGGCGATTTGCGTAGAAAGATACAATCTGAAGGCAGAGATGTTTTAAGCAAAAACATTGGCGATTTTGAATATGGTAAAGCAGTATCTATTGAAGGGTCTGCCTTATTAAATGAAGCTGCTGGTTTATTTAAATCTACCAAAGTTGATACCATTCTTGTAACTGATAATGGCAAGCCATTAGGCATGTTAGACATTCAAGATTTAGAGGGTTAATTCAATCCACAATAAAAAAAAGGCAGCTTCCTTCACTGGAAGCTGCCTTTTTTTATGTTATTTACCTAAATTGCCAATTAAAATGCCCAACATGATCCATACCGAGTCTCTATTTACACAAATTGGTGGTGTTTTCTGCTCGCCAATTAATGTTATGGCCAATAAATTAGCTGATATCAAAGCTTTTGTTTTCGATTGGGATGGAGTGTTTAACAATGCTTCTAAAAATGAAAGCAAAAGTAGCACCTTTAATGAGGTAGATAGCATGGGGACTAATATGCTGCGTTTTAGCTATTTCTTAAATAATAATACTTTGCCTCACGCAGCGGTTATTTCGGGTGAGAAAAATGAAATGGCTTTCTATTTTACAGAACGAGAACATTTTGATGGTTGCTATTTTAAAGTTCCACATAAAACCATTGCCTTAGACCATTTTTGTGCACATCACCAAATTAAACCTTCTCAGGTTTGTTATGTTTTTGATGATGTACTCGATTTAAGCATAGCAGGTGTTGCGGGATTAAGAATTGCCATCAATAGAAAGGCAAATCCACTTTTCAAAAATTACTTGGTTCAGCACAACTTAGTGGATTATATAACGGCGCACGAAAGTGGCAATTTTGCAGTGAGAGAAACCACCGAAATGCTTATGGGCATTTATGGAAATTTTGACAAATGTATGGATGAAAGAAAGGATTTTTCTGCAATCTACCAATTATACTTAGCACAAAGACAAGCCTTAGAAACAAGGTATTTTACTGCCTTGAACCAACAAATAATTGAGGGTAGGTAATTTATTTGCTTAGATAATTTATGCTCATTTGTTGTGAGCTTAAACTGTTTGCATCTGCATCTGCCGACTTAAACTTTGTGTCGTTTACACCATCAATAATACGGGCTTTTAATGGGTCATTCCATTGGAGATTAAATACATCTTCCAATACCTTTTGATTGTCTTGATCGTAAATAGGGAAGGCACACTCAATTCGGCTCATCAAATTTCTACTCATCCAATCAGCCGAAGCCAAGTAGTATTTTTCTTGATGGTTATTGCAAAAAATGAACATACGAGCGTGTTCCAAAAATCGGTCGATGATACTGATTACCTCTATGTTTTCACTGCTTTTAGGAATACCTGGAACTAAGCAACAGATACCTCTAACAATCAATTGTATCTTTACTCCGGCATTACTGGCTTCATACAATTTCTTAATAATATCCGTGTCAACCAAGGAATTCATCTTGGCTTTAATATAGGCTGTTTGACCATTTTTTGCATTCAATGTTTCCTGATCAATGAGGGCAATTAACTGCTTTTTCATGAAATCTGGGGCCACCAAAATATGCTTAAATCCACTTCTCTTTAGGTTCACAAATAGTATGTCTGTAAGTGCATCTATTTCGTCTGTAATGCGGTTGTCTTTGGTAAACAAGCTAAAATCACTGTATATTCTGGCAGTAACTCCGTTGTAATTACCTGTAGATAAATGGGCATATTTAACCACCCTATTTTCTTCTTTTCTATAGATTAAACACAACTTGCTATGCACCTTTTGTCCAGGTTTGCCAAAATGTACTTGTGCCCCTGCTTCTTGCAATTGGTTGGTCCAGTAGATATTCGATTCTTCATCAAACCGCGCTTGCAACTCCATTAATACCACCACTTTCTTGCCATTTTTTACGGCATTGATTAAGGCATTTACCACATTGCTATGTTTTGCCACACGGTAAAGGGTAATTAAGATAGTGGTTACTTTTGGGTCAATAGCCGCCTCCCTTAAAAAGCGTATCAAATAATCAAAACTTTGATAGGGCTGATGGAGCAAAATATCCTTCTTGCTAATAGCATTAAACATCGATTTTTCTTGATCGAACTGCTTTACCGGAATTTGTTTGAGACTTGAATAATAAGCTTCAGGTTTACCCACTTTAGGGAAATCCATAAAGTCTTTATAGTTGTGGTACCTGCCTCCTGGAATTAGGTTTACATTCTTTAAATCGAGCTTTTTAATAAGCAATTCAAGTATGTCTTTAGGCATCGCTTCATCGTACACAAAACGCGTAGGAAGCCCTTTAGAGCGCTGCTTTAAACTCTTCTGAATCTTGTCTAACAGGTTAACAGAATAATCGTTCTCATCTTTGCTAATTTCATATTCAGCATCTCTCGTAATTTTAATGATAAAGGATTCATATTCCTCAAAATCAAAAATAGCGAAAATGCGTTTTAGGTTCAGCCTAATAATGTTTTCTAATAAAATGATATGCTGCCCAGATTCATTTTGTGGCAGCGTGAAAAACCTATTAATGATGCCAGATGGTACCTCAATTAATGCATGCTTTGGATCCTGACCAGATATGCTTTTTTTCATGCGTACTGCCAAGTAAATACTGCGGTCGCGCATATGGGGTATATGTCTTAAATCATCAATAACTACTGGGAAAAGGTTGTTGATGATTTGTGTTAAAAAGTAGTTTTTTATGATCTCTGCTTCTTCTTCTGTCACTTGGTTTTCTTCAACAATAAAGATCTTATTCTTATTGAGTTCAGGCAAAATTTGTCCTTCATAAATATCGGTAAATTTGTCTTGTAATACCAAAACTGTCCGCTGTATCTCCGACAATATTTCATCTGGAGAAGATTGATATTCTGAAATGGCCTTCTTGCCATTAATTTTTTGTAAACGCCTTATTTGAGCCACCCTCACCCTAAAAAATTCGTCTAAATTAGAAGAAAATATAGCCAAGAATTTTATCCGCTCCATCAAGGGGGTTCGCTCACATTCAGCTTCTTGCAATACCCTTTCGTTAAAATGCAACCAGCTAATTTCCCTATCTTTAAATAAATGCCCTTTTCTTTCCTTAATCATTCAATAACAAAATTAATCCCATTTCTGACAAAATCAGAGGTAAAAAACACAATTTAAAGTTAATAAATCGTTAATTGTTACATATTATCTGCAATTTAAGGCATCATTGTTGCAAAAAACTCGTAAATTGATTTAAGATGAAAAAGCAATTCATGGTTGAAATTTTCCTGCCCGATGTAATTGATGGCGATTTTATGCGCATGATTCCTGCACATAGAGCCTATATCAACGAGCTTATTGCAAATGGCACTATCCTTTCTTATTCTATTAGCTTAGATCGCACCAAGGGTTGGATTATCTTCCTCTCAGAACAAGCAGATGAGGTGCTCGATACTGTTCAGCAATTCCCCATCCACCAGTTTATCTCCATAGAAATAAACGAACTTTTCATCCATGATGGCGAAGCTTACCGCTTTCCAAAACTCAATTTTAACTAGGTTTAATTGTCTGTTTAGTTAGGATTTTTCATAACCTATTCTCATGCTTATCTTGGTTTAAGGCAATCAAATAGCCTTCGCCTACAAGATTTTAAACGCTAAAATTTCGGCTCAGAGCCAACGATAATTGCTGTACTTCAATAACTATATTACTCCACTACCAGTTTTTTGAAACTAGATTGGCCTTCGGTATTGCTTAATTTTATGAGGTAAACGCCTTGGGCTAAGCTTAATTTTACCCTGTTTTGTTGCCCTTCTATTCTTTCGGTCTGAACCAACTCTCCTTGCAAATTATAGGCCTCAAATAGATTGAATTGCCTTCCCCCAATAACATCTACTTGCACATAATCCTTTGCCGGATTTGGATACAACTTAATATTTCGGTTTTCATTTTCTTCGTCCATACCAACAGGATAGCCAAATTGTAAAATTCGTGTTTGATAAGGTTGTAAATTTACCTTAAAACTAAAAGTGCTTGAATTAGAGGACACGCTAAAAATACTATCGTTAAAGATGTCTTCTATTTGATAGTTTCCAGATAGGCTATCAGATTTGGTAATGTCCATTTGTACATTGCTTAATCCATTAGGAGAGGTGTTAACCAACACCAATACATCCTTGCCATTAAGGCTTCTTTGATATGAATGCACTGCATATTCGGTACTAATGATATTCTTGTGTGTACCTGTTTGAAGAATGGGTTGCAGCTTTCTTATTTCGATTAATTTTTTATAATGATGCCAGATAGAATTTTCATCCAATTGTAAAGATGCCAGATTAAAAGTAGTGTAATTACTATTAAGCGCTCTCCATGGAGTGCCACTTGTGAAGCCACTATTTAACCCATTGGTCCATTGCATAGGTCTCCTTATGTTTTCATCTGGTTTTGAACCTTTCATGGCTATCTCTTCACCATAATAAATGAAGGGTACTCCGCCTTGTGTTAGCAACAAACTAGCCGCAACTTTATTTTTATTAAGGTTAGCATTAAATACATCTATCACCCTATTTTGATCATGATTGGTTAAAAAGCTAGCATACTGGTTGGGTTTAAAAATAGTTTTCCCCGTATTTAAGGCAATCCTAGAATCGTATGGATTACCACTATAGGCAGCATACATGTTTGCCTCAGCCAAATTAAAATCAAAACACAAATCCAATTTATCTGTGTACAATGCTATGCTTTCTGGGGTGTCCCAAACCTCTCCAACCAACAAAGAATTGCTGTTCCATGATTTGCAACTGTCGTTAAACTCCTTCCAAAAGGACACTGTCTTCGGATGATTTTTTAAAGTAGTTCCTTCTTCATATAAATACATTGCGGCATCTAACCTAAAACCATCCACGCCCATATCCTTTATCCAATATTTGGCCGCAGCAAAAATGCTGTCTTTCACAGGCTGATAATTGTAATTTAAATCTGGCATGCCACTCCAAAACAAGGCATAATAATTACTCCCATTTTTGGGATACCACAATTGCTGTCCCCACGGACCAGTCTGACTAGATGGACTGATTTCCCAACGGTAAAAATTTCTATAAAAGGAATCGTTACTAGCCGATTTAATGAACCAAGGATGTTTGTCAGAACTGTGATTTATCACCAAATCCATAATTACCTTAATACCCCTTTGATGTGCACCCATCAACATGTTTTTAAAGTCGATATCACTTCCATATTGCGGGTTTACGGATAAATAGTTTGTTACATCATAACCATGGTAACTAGGGGAGGAATTAATGGGCATCAGCCATATCAAGTCAATTCCCAAGTCATATTTTGATTTTGGATCATTATCATTGAGGTACATCATTTTTTGGGTCATCCCAATAAAATCTCCTATCCCATCCGCATTGCTATCATAAAAACTACGCACAAATATCTCATATGCAGTAGATTCATTCCACCATTTGGTTTGGCCAAACCCATTAGCTGTTAGCAAAAAACTAAAAGCTAAAATTGAAAAATATTTTTTCATTGTTGCATTAAAAAAGCTACATCAATTAGGTTGCCAAGCAACAAAAACAAGCATATTTTTTTCATTCTGTCTGAACCAATTAAGCGTAAAATAAACACACATCACCCCTGTAGCTAAAAATTTAGCTATAATTATAAACCAAATAACCTTTAATGCTTTTTACAAAAACTTAGGATCAGTCTCCATTACATGCCCGCATTTCTTGCAGGTGCGCATATCTTCCGAACCATAAAATTCTTTAAACCTAGGTTGAAAATCAGTCTCAATATTGTTCTGCTCAAAATAGGTCTCATGTAATTTGTTATTGCACTTTTCGCAGAACCACAACAATCCATCTTTATAGCTTGTTCCTTTGCGCACACGCTCAATTACCAATCCTATTGAACCTTCTGTTCTACCAGGAGAATGTGGGGTTTTAGCCGGACATAAAAACATGTCGCCAGGACCTAAATGTATGGGAACTACCTCGCCATTTTCTTGTATGTTCACCGTGATATTACCCTCTAATTGGTAAAACCATTCTTCCGTTTCATTATAGTGGTAATCCTTACGCGCATTGGGTCCACCAACAATCATCACTATATAATCTGTACCCTCTGGATATAAATTTTTATTGGCAACAGGTGGCTTTAATAAATGACGATTTTCGTCTATCCATTTTTGTAAATTAAGAGGTTTGCTAAT
>JBILVK010000005.1:0-67067 GCA_044370475.1 Bacteroidia bacterium | reverse complement strand
GATAAGATCGAAATTGTATATTATACACTACAAGCCAAAATCAAAGCATTTGAAATGTGAATATCTTAGGTAATTTGAAGGTTATAAAAGCAGAAAACCCCAATACCAGCAAGATATTTGGGGTTTTCTGCAGATTAATTAATAACCATAAAACCTTTTAAATGCAGATAATCTATGATAGGTAGTGTGAGAGCTTATTTGAGCAGCTATTTTTTTAAGCGTCTATTTGCTGAATGAAGGCCTAAGCCAATACCAGAAGCAAGTAATAAACTTAGTCCTCCATCTATAGGTGTATCTATTGGATCGTCTTCCCATTCTGGTTGAGCAATGGTTGATGTGCTTAAAAAAAGTATAATTACAAGCGTTAGTATCATTTTTAAAAGACTTTTCATAGCTCTTTGGAAATTGTTATTTAACAAATTTGCTAAACAAGATTTTGCCTGTTTCCGTATTTTCTACCTGAATAAGGTATATTCCATTTTCTA
Organism: Bacteroidia bacterium; assembly: GCA_044370475.1. Taxonomy (GTDB): domain Bacteria; phylum Bacteroidota; class Bacteroidia; order UKL13-3; family UKL13-3; genus B1. The sequence continues at coordinate 66,582 of JBILVK010000005.1, read as the reverse complement.
AGTCCTGCACCTGAAGTTCATTGTTTTTATTAGGTGTAAGAGCCGAGTATACCAAAGAGCCTGTGCTATTGAACACAGATATTGTTGCTGTTTTAAATCGCTCATCAACTATGTTTAGGTAAAGGATATCTTTCGCAGGATTAGGATAAATAGTTAATAGAGGAATTGGTTCAGACCGCAACTTTTCTATGCTCATGGCCTTGTTAGAGAAGATTACTTGGAACCTGCCATCTGCCTTTGAATTAGAATCACTTGTTATTTGGAAGGTATATTTATTGGTGTTTCTTAGGTTGGTATTTGTATTGGTAAAATTGTCTTTTAGGTATAGGTAAATATCGCTGTTAAAGTCGCTCACTTGCTTAAAAGAAAGGGTGTATTGGCCATTTACATTTGAGCTTACTTGCAGTGGAACTAACTTATCTGACAGGCTATTTATATTGAGATAGTTTACCATAGCATAAAGATTTTTTGAGATGTATGAACCTACATTAATGCTTGGGTTATTGTATTTAAGCACGTCCTCGTTTTTTATAAAATTGTCGCTTTTATTATCTAGGAAACGAATAACAGTTTCATCTTTTTCTGTGGTGTCCATGTAAAGCGAAATTCTTAAGCAGTTTAGTTCTGGCCCTTTAAACATGTTGGAAGGGGTGCTAGCAACTTTTACACTTTCTGTTGCTGTAAGTTCTGGTGCTGGTCCTGTTGCCTGAACAAAGAATGCTTGTCCGCTAGCAATGTATCTTGTAACTGAATTTATTTCTGTGGTGCCATCAAAAGAGCCAAAGGTATTTGTTAAGGGATTCCAAATGTAAATAGTGTTTCCAATATTGGTTTTTGTCCAACCACTTGCAGCATTCCAATCAATAGCACTTGGGAAAGGATTGCCAACAAGATTCCATCCTTCTCCAAGTCCAGGGTTATAGGTTATAGGTAAAGAAACCGGACTGTTAGGATAAGTGCCGCTTACCCAAATGGTGGTATTATTTGCAACAGTATCTAGGTTAGTTAAAAGCGTTCTGGTTCTATCTCCTCTAACCCAAACCCTATACCCTGAGCCGTTTTGAAGTGCTGTGTTTCCATCAATAGATTCCCATTTTGCATTGATATTGCTACCGCCAGTAACTAATGATTCCGTAAATTTAAATGCAGATGCAGCATTAGAGACAGAAGGATCTGCTGTGCCACTTGGATGGGTAATTTGTATTCCTCTATTGGCATTGGTGGCGCCATTGTCTCTCCATTGCAAGGTTGTACCTCCAACAACTGGCGAAGATAAAAAGCGGTACCTTCTAAAGCTTGCTGGTAGATACCTTTCAACTGTAATATTTCCTGAAATAGCACCAGAAGAAACTTCTGCTACACTAGCGGTTCCACTTGCATTAGATAATAAGGATAATTTTCCACCTGAGGATAAAACTGATGTTCCACTTTGTGTAAGCGTGCCCGAAACAGAAACATTGGCAGATAGTGATTTTGTGCCGCCATTGCTGGCAACGCCAAATCCTAGGTTTTGAACTGCAATGGAATTTCCTGCTAAGCTTTGGTTGTTGGTTTGTGCTATTTGTGTGCCAACCAAGTTAAGGGTTCCAGTGCTTGCACTTAGGGTTCCACTGTTTGTTAAATTATAAGAAACTTCTAGGGTTGAGCTACCCAAATTATGTGTTGTACTTGGTGAAAGGTAATAGTTTCTGCAGCTTAATGCTCCGTTAAAAGTTCCAGTATAAATAACAGCATCTTTGCTTGTGGTTGGTGCTGTGGTAGAAGCCACAGCTGCAGAGCTAGAGCCTGAATTCCATTGTGTGCCTGTCCAGTAAGCAGGAGTATAACAATTAGATTGCGTTGCAACAACTGTAGTGGCATTTACGGCGACAGCAGAAGCGGTTGTTGTAGTATCTGTGTATGTGAAGCCGCATGAGTTGGTGCCTGAAAATTTCCATGCAAAATTTGGTGTTGCAGAATTTGAGAAGCTTGCAGAATTAGAAAAAGTGATGGTAAACAATTTTGTTCTTGAGCCAGCTGCTATCGAGGTTCCAGCACCAGAAGCTACATTGGCAATGGTTCTTCTAAAGAAGTCTGTTGAACCATTTGTATATGCAGAAGTCCCAGATTGTTGGGCTGTAACTAAATTACTTGAGGTAATGCTTGGAGTAATGGTTCCTCCATTTCTCCAAGAAGCATTTATCCAAAAGGACACAGTTCCTGCTCTCAATTCAAATGCACTTACGCTGGTATTGTACAAATACACATCAAATTGGTAGGAGCTAGGACTCGAAAGTTGGCCATTTTCCATTCTTAATTCAAAGTTTGATAAGGAAGATTGACCAAAGATATTTGTACTGCTAAGTATTATATAAAGCAGTATTCCTGTTATGATTTTTTTCATGATTTAAATTCTTTAAAGGTGATTAAATATTAAAATGGTTGAGCTACGCTAATTGCATTTAAACTATTAATGTCAATAATGCCGTAATCACTAAAATCAATGGTTCCATCACCATTTAGATCTGCGGATCGGTAACCCGTATAACCATTTATCTGACCCAAATCTAAGCTTGGGTAATCGCTAAAATCAATGGTTCCATCTTGGTTTATATCTCCTGTATAAATTACATACACTCCAGAGCCAATATTTTTTAGATTACTGCCATAAGCTTTATTAGCAGCTGTACTAAAATCATAAGTTAGGTTGGTCCCTATTGTAATTGTATTAGCACTCCAAGTCTCTATAGAGTTTCTGTGTTTTACAACCAAATAATAAGAGTTTCCTGCAGTTGAAGCATCAAAACTTAAATCAACAGTTCCATTTGTTCTTAATAAAGCAACTACAGTATCTACCGCAGCAAAAGGTGTGGTAGCAGCATGCAATTCAACTATAATGGTATCTGCAATGGAACTAGATAAAGATGGATTGCTATTATAGGGAGCAGCTGTCATGGTTTGTGGTGCACTGTACATGCCTTCAAAGAAAACCGTTAAAGCCAATGTGGTGGGTTGTGCTTCAAAGGTCCTATGTCCGTATAAACCAGATTCTGTGCCAACCAATAGTTCATCATAGTATAGAAAATTAATTTCTGTTCCTTCCGGGTAGCTGTAACCCAAGCTCCAAGAAGAGCTGAAAGAAGGTAAATAGTACACCTCATTTTCAACAGCAACATAAATGGTATCCACTCCTTGGGTTATGGCATACCCTTGATCGCCCGTTGACATTGGAAAACCAGAAGTCGGAAGGGGAGTCCATTTGCCGGTGCTAGCCAAAGGTTTGTAATAAGCAATGGGGTGGTTAACGCCTGCATCGGTACCACAAGCATAAATGGTATCGCCAGTTTCGTTTTTATATAAATCTCTTATGGTGGCAACAATAAGAGACCCGGTGCTGGTTGTGCCCGCATTCATATCCTGGCTAACTGTCCAACTGCTTCCAGATTTTACGAGTTTGTACACACTTCTTCCAGTAGGATAAGCTAAGTCGTACTCCACACCTACATAGGCAATAGTATCTGTTCCTTCAATATTAAAAATGATATCCCATACATCTACATCGTAGTATCCAGAAGAGGCATATAAGTATTGTTGCGACCAAGTGTTTCCTCCATCTAGTGAATAGAATAGTCCACCTTTGGTAGAATCTTGCACATAGTACCCAGCCATAACGATATTAGTGTTCCACTGGCAAACCTCAATTGCTTCAACCCTTATGGCAACTTGCGGCCAACTGTAGGGTGCATTTTCTGGGGTAAACTTTTGTGACCAATTATTACCACCATCGGTTGTTTTATAGACCCTTACATTTCCCACATAAACAGTATTTGTATCTCCCGTTTTCATTTCTGCACTGTAGTAAGGAGAGCCATCTCCATTGGGAAATTTGGCCCTTGACCAATCCTTTGTTGAGGTATAATTGCTTACCTTTCTTACACCTGCTTTTGAGGCAATCCATGCGGTATTTTTATCTGTGGTCATGCTAATATCATTTACCTGCACAGCCTCAACACCTCTATCCATTTCATGCATCGCAGAGCCTCCATTTACAGAATAGGCTATGCCTTGATCGGAGGTCATATAAACGGTCATGCTATCGTTTGGATCAGACAGAACAGAACCATCATTTGGATGGGTTTGGTAGCTTGAATTGCCAAACTCAAGCCAATTGTTTCCTTGGTCTGTAGAATAGCATTTAGCAAAATAGGTTCGGTAAGTATATTCTGTTCCAGAGAATGAAATGCTGGTTCCCGTTACTCCAGAAACTAGGGTAGAAACGTGGGTCCAAGTGCTTCCATCATCCGAATATCTAAAAGCTTTATAGGTATTATAACCAACGGATAATTGTCCGCCTAAAAACAACCTCCCAGAAGGACTAATACCAAAGCCAGAGTATGTTGTGCTTGCAGGAATGGAGCCCATTGTTAAGCTAGAAAATGTTGTTCCAGAACCTAAAGCATAGAAATAATTGCTGGATAATTTGATGCTTGGCGAGGTGCCTAAAAAGGAAATGTAGACATAATTTGTTTTAGGGTTTACATCAATAACAACTGGCCAAGATGGCGCAGAGCCCAGTGAAATGGGTGAAGCTGCATCTGCGGTATATATACCTGCACTGCTAATTTTACCCCAATGCAATTGTATGCCCTCCACATACATCAGAATGGAGTCCTTGATTTTAACGGTAGAAAAATTACCGTTATCAATTAAGGTTAATGAACTTTCTGTTGGAGAGGTACTGTAAAGTCCATTATTGATAAAGAACAGTTTACCAGAGGCTGCGTGCACGGCCATTTGACTAATGCCACCACCTAGGTTTGCTTCAGAATTGGCAGTTGGCAAAACCCTAAATCTTCCAAAAGTAAATCCGGCACCAACTGGATTGTAAATGCTGGTGTAGAAGAGAGAATTGGCACTTTCGGTAGCAATGTAGATGCCGCTGGTGTCGCTAGTTTTAGAATAACCTGCCATGGCATTAATTCGTCCGCCCCAAACATCTTCCACATCTGGAATGTTTACCACTGTTTGAGCCAATGAAAATTTCAGGGTCAATGCTAAGAAGGGTAACATGAGGCCCTTTAGGTACAATTTTGTTTCCATAAATTTAAGTTTATGGACAAATTTAACTTTACCCTTACCCTGAGGATGTCATCCAAAAGGATGATTTTTTGTAATTTCTTTAATTGTAATGTTCAGGTAAGCAGAGTTTTGTGTTTTTTAGAGGTAATGAGTGAGTATTTTTTGAGGAAACATTAACTAAGAAGCCTCGGCTAACAATTGGTAGTTATTAAGCATTTTAGTTGCTTCCATTCTGCTATTCACAAGTAGCTTATCATAGATTCTGCGCACATGTGTTTTCACTGTATTGACGCTCACAAAGATTTTGTCTGCTATCTCTTTGTCGCTCAGGCCCTCGGCTATAAAAAGTAGGACTTCATATTCGCGTTTAGAAAGCGCCACTAAATTTGGAGGCAATTTTTCTTTAGCTTCTGAGTATTTTAGTACTAATGACTGCAGTTCTGTTTCGGTCTGAACCAACTTTGACTTGAGTGCGACATTTTCTGATTTAAGGGAAGAAATTTGCTTGGCAATGGAAGAAATATTTTCTTCGAGAGATTGTTGGTGTTTTATTCTTTTTCTGTACAGGAAACCAAACAAAATTAGTAGCAAAGTAAGAATGGCAAGGATATATAAGTAGCTTTTTCGACTATTTGTCATCTCTGTGATTTGAACTTTTTGTTGTTCAATTTTCTTTTCTTTTTTGCTTGTTTCGTACTGGTGGTTTAGTTCTGCATACTTTACATTTTCGGCCACATTTATCATTTCTTCATGCAATTCCTCATATATTTTTCGGTATTTAAGGGCTTTTTCTGGTTCTCCCAACGTTTCGTAAATGCTGCTAAGATTTTTTACGATGAGGCGATTAAAATTAAGATCTTTATAGGTTAGGGATAATTTGTAGGCTTTTTCCAAATATTGGGCCCCTTGTTTGGGCTTATTTTGGTTAATGAGACACTCAGATAAATTATTATATACGGCGGATAGGGCGTAAGTATCTTTTTTCTCAATTAATATTTGCTCTGCCAAATGGTAGTTTTCCTCAGCAAGCTTATATTTTTTTAACTCACTTTGAATGTCAGCAATGGAGAGAATTTGTTTGCCATAATCGCTTGTAAGTCCTAGTTTTTTAAACAAATCAGCAGATTGAATAAAATAGTTTAAGGCATCTTGTTTAGTACCTAAATGGTGTGTGGTTATGCCTAATCCGCCAAACACTTGGGCCAAACTTTCTTGATCATTGCTTATCTTTACAATTTCATAAGCTTCCTCAAAACAATTTTGTGCTTTTACATAATCCTTCTTTTGAATGTAGAGCGCACCCAAGTTATTTAGCACCCTCATTCTGCTAACAGGTTCATTAATTTTATCATGCTCCTTCAAAGCATTTAAATAATAAAAAACAGCCTTGGCATAGTCGCCATTTTTTTTACTAATCATGCCAAGGTTGTTAAACGCAACGGTTTTAACTTTTGGCGTATTGGACCAATGCACGCCTTGCAATAGGTACTCAGCGGCTTGATCTGTTTGCAAGAGTAATAGGTAGTCTGACCCTAAGCGGTTGTAATTCCTGGAAATCTCTAAACTATCTCTACTGGGCAGCAGCAATTCTATGGCCGAATAGTTCCAATAAACAGCACTATCTAGTAGGTCGGTATAGGAGTAAAGTAAGCCCAAAACACTTTGGGCCACGCCTAATTCACGCGTAAAACTATGTTGGGTAGCAATTTCTTGTGCCGTTCTTGCGTAGGAAAAAGCGCTGTTTAGGTCGAATGTCCTTTGTTCTAAGGCAAGTTCATTATAAAGGTTTGCCCTTTGTTGCAAGTTTGTTTCGGCCTCAAGTAAGGTTCTAAGGCTATCAATTTTTGTTTGTGCAAGGGTCGGTTCGAACCAAAATATAGCGCACGATATCCCTATAAGCTTCGTAAAAAGATAGATTTTGTTTACTATTTGAACCCTTTTTTTCATCTGAATCCTATGCCCTAATGAAGAGCCAATATAGTAAAAAGATTAAAACTCAAATGCTATTTTTCAGGCATTTTTATAAACTAAATGAGGTGGTTTAGATAATTGAAGTTTTTTTTGGTCTGGCTTTATGCCTACTTTATTTTGATGCATCTGCAGGGAAAGCCAGATAAAAGAGCTCCGTAAAATCTGCCTACCGCATTTGAACTAAAATTCACATTCCGTGCCCAATTATATTTACTGTTGTATGGCGTGGAACTCCAAAAGTTGGTGTACGCAATGGAATATTAGTGTTTAACATTTGATGTAGGTAGTACTCATTAACCTGTATGACACAGAATAATGTTGATTCGAGGTTTTCTATCATTTTGTTCATAAAATTGGCTTAAAGAATCAAAGATGAACATCTTGAGTTATTATTCCTATAAGGGTTGAATATTAAATCCGGGAAACCTGATTTAATATTTTTTATTACAAAATCTTGCTTGCTATTTTGCTAATATAGAGGGAATAAAGGCAATTATAAATTATTGGGATAAGTAGGAACAAACCAATGAGAAACCTATTTTTATTGATGCTAATATTTTCTAAATAAATTGGCACATACCTGAGTTGGATACTGGGTTTTATTAATTTCTACAATCTATCATTATGGTCCCACCACCACAAATATAAACATCCTTAACTGCATATACCGGTGAAATTGACCCCCTGTTTCCGTTTGAAATTGACCCCCCATTTGGTGATGCAAAATAGCATTGATTATTTAAGCAACTAGTCACATACAAATAAAGGGATTTTTATTCAATTTTAGGCCTTCCCTTTTTTCGTAATGAATCTCCTTTCAATTCTATCCGATGGGCATCATGTACCACCCTGTCTAAAATAGCATCTGCAATTGTTTCATCTCCGATAATTTCATACCAATTTGTAACTGGTACCTGGGTAGTAAATATCGTAGATTTTTTCCCATGCCTGTCTTCAATCAATTCCATTAATATCAGTCTTGATTGGTTGTCGAAGGGTTGAATTCCAAAATCATCAAGTATTATTAAGTCCGTTTTTTCGAGTCGACTTAGCTCTTTTATTGATGACCCATCAGCTTTTGCCATTTTTATCTGAGTAAATAATCGATTGGTGTTAGCGTAAAACACTTTATATCCAGCCAAACAAGCTTGGTTTCCTAAAGCCGAACCCAAAAAACTCTTGCCAGTTCCAGTGCTTCCGGTTATGATTATATTCTCTGCTTTTTCTATGTAATCACAATTCATCAACCTGTTTATTTGATTCCTGTCTATTCCTCTTTCTTCTGTAAAGGATATTTGCTCAAAGCTTGTTTTATAGCGGAACCTGGCATTTCTTAGCGATCTTTCTACCATACGGTTCTGTCGATCATCCCATTCCTGTTCGACCAACATTGATAATAATTCATCCGTTGTGAGTGTTGAAAGGCTTTGAGTCTCTAAGGCTGTCTTAAAGCCTCGGTACATTCCAGTGAGCTTCATTTTTCTCATCTGTTCAAGTGTTACTTCATTTTTCATGTTTGTTTTTAATTATAGTAGGCTTTGCCTCTAATGTTTTTATGTTTTGGTGTTTTTGTTTTTTCGGATAGTGTTTCATCTTCTAAGGAATAGTTATCCAATCCCTTTTTTAAAATATTTACGATAGTGTGGTAATTGTAAACTCCATATTCCATACCTCTTTTACAGGCATTTGATAATCTTATGGGATCTACACCAGGCGATAGGTTTAGGATTCCTTGACATATTAAAAATGATTGCTCAGGGTGATCATGGTTGTCGAACACAACTTTGAGGTAGGCGCCAACTTCAGGAGAGATGGACAATCCTTTTGTTAAATAGTATTCTTCAGTCCTGCCTCCAATGAACTGGTGGGTGCTGGCCAAATGATCCATGGTAGTCGTAAAGGCATTTCTCCTGTAACTTCTCGGGTGATTGGCTAGCATTGTGTACTGGTGGAATATTTCAACAACAGAAGAGTTGTAAAGGACTTTCACCTTTTTTCCAACATACTCATAGGGTACACTATAAAAATTCTTGTCAACAGAGAGTTTGATATGACCATTGTTATAAACCGTGCAAATTTTCATTTCCCTTATTTCATAAGGCAATTCTGGAAGCGGAATCATTTCCGACCTTTCTTCCTGTTCAAACCGAACCCTGCGGCTCTCCTCCTTATTCAAAGGAGCATTGTTATATAATTCGAGAAGTTCAAGGATTGCCGCATTTAATTCTTCCAGACTAAAAAATATTTGATCTCTAAGGCCAACATAGATTTTCTGATAAGTTAACTTTACTGCTCCTTCAACCAGCGCCTTATCTTTGGGCTTATAAACCCTTGCAGGTATTACAACTGTGCCATAGTGCTCGCAAAAGGTCTCAAAAAGTGGATTTAATTGAGGCTCGTACTTATTTGTTTTGATTACTGCTGCCTTAAGATTATCCGGTACAATCGCCCTTGTTACTCCTTCAAAATATTCAAAAGCCAATTTACAACCCAAAATAAAATCCTCAGTCTTCTGACTTCTTACAGCGCAAACAAAGGTTAATTGACTACAACCCAATATGGCAACAAATACTTCAACAGGTATTAATTCACCAGTAAGAATGTCTACAATCTTGAGTTTATCACCGCAATAATCAACATAAATCTTATCTCCTGCCTTGTGATCAATATGCATAGAGGTTTCTTTTGTCTTTAGGTAACTCCTTAAATAGAATGAAAACTGAGACGATTGATACCCTTGAGGATGATTTAGTTTATACCGACTCCATTGCTCAAAAATGGTCATACCTTTCTTTCTCAATGCCTTTACAATTTCAGGCAGAAGGCTTTGTAGCATTGTGTATTTAGGATCCAGAATCTGACTACTCTCTTCTGAACGTTTTGTGAAAATATTGAATAACGTTTGGTTATCCATATTCTGAATTTCATTCCAGGGAACTCCAAAGGTCTTGAACCTCTGGATGTAGTCTTTAACAGTGTTTCTCGAAGTGTGGGTAATTTTGCTGATAGCCTTGCTACCATGACCTTCTGTGTAATGTTGAATAATTTGTTTAATTTTGAACATGTTGATTCGATTATTAGACATGAATGTTGCCATTTGGGCAAACAAAGACAGTGACTATAATCGCTTAAACAACCATGCTATTTTAGGGGGTCATTTTGCGCCGGTAAGAGGGGGTCAATTTACTCCGGAAAAGAGGGGGTCAGTTTGCGCCGGTAAGAGGGGGTCAATATGTCCGGAATTTCCACTTATATCATAAAACAGGTTATGCCTCGATTAATAAAACAGGGGTTATAAGTTATTCGTTAGACAAAGATTAAAAAGTCAAATATCCCAAAAGTTCCACTATAGTTCCACTAAAAGACACAAAAAAGCCCTGAATAACTTAATATTCAAGGCTTTCTGTTTTTTGTTTGTGGTGTGGGAGGGAATCGAACCCCCGACACAAAGATTTTCAGTCTTTTGCTCTACCGACTGAGCTACCGCACCTATTGGGGAGTGCAAAAGTAAGGATTTGTTGCACTTTTGCAAATGAAAAAGTAAAAATATCTGTTTTTATGCGCAATTGGCTTCATTTTTTGGCATTTATATCTGGTTTTGGACTTTTTTTCTATTGCAAGTTGAGCTTCTTGCAAAGCTTGAATTTACTTGAAATCTAAAATTAATTTAATTTAGCAGGTTGTTTTACGGTTATAAAAGGGAATGGCATTTTTGCTTTAGGAGGCAATTGTGGGGTTTTGCTTGGGGAGTTCGTTTAATTCAAAAATTCTCTAAATATCTGTAAAACAATTTTTTAGATATTGTTGTAGTAGCATTGTTGTAGTTTAGTTTCCAAGTAAGATTGCAAGTGAAAGCAATGAAGGGTTGGGAAATGCGGGCAAGGCTCCAGCATTGCTTTAAATTTACCGCAACAAATCAACACGACATGAAAATATTTACAAATTTTAAACTTTTTATGCTTTTGCTCTTGCTGTCGGCAAGTGCGCAGGCACAAAATTACAATGTTACCTTTAAGGTGGACATGTCTCAGTATGTGGGACTAAACGATACCGTTTACGTAAATGGTACTTGGAACAGCTGGTGTGGAAGATGTAACCCACTCGTGAAACAAGGAACCACCAATGTTTGGGAGGGCACCTTCTCTATTCCTGCTGGAAACCACGAATTTAAATACACCATTGGGGGTTGGACGGCTCAAGAGGCTTTAACCAATGGTTCACCTTGTACTATTACCTCAGGAAGTTTTACCAATAGGGCCATCAGTGTAAGTGCTGCTACTACCATTCCAACAGTATGCTGGAACTCATGTACTGCTTGTTCTTCTTTATTGCCTATGAATTTGCCTGTACGTTTCGATAGTACCAATGTAAGCTATGCCATGATAGATTTTGGCGGAAATACCAGTGAAGTTGCAAACGACCCAGTGGTTTCTACCAACAAAGTAGGTAAGATTACCAAACCTAATAATGCCGAAACATGGGCAGGTTCCACACTTGGTAGCACTATTGGTTTCCCTATTGCCATTCCGTTTACTCCTTCTACCAGCAAAATAACTATGCGCGTATATTCACCTGATAGCGGCATTGTGGTGAGATTAAAGGCAGAAGATGCAACCGTTAATACTATTACGGTTGAAACAGATGCACGTACTACAGTTGCAAATGCTTGGCAAACACTCGAGTTTAACTTTGCCAACCAAGCTACAGGAACAGCAGCTATTAACTATGGCAATACCTATAAAAAGATGTCTGTATTCTTTAACTTTAATGTTTCCGGAAGTACAGCTGGTGCCAAGGTTTATTATTTTGATGATATAGCTATGGTTGCTCCAACGGGTCCGGTTTTGGCTCAAGTTAGGGTGCCAATTTATTTTGATAGTGCCAATGTAAACTACACGATGGTAGATTTTGGTGGCAATACTTCTTCTGTTGTGGCTGATCCAACCAATAGCAGCAATAAAGTAGGAAAAGCAATTAAATCGAATACCGCTGAAACATGGGCTGGAACTACACTTAGCACCACAGCAGGTTTGGCTCAGGCCATTCCATTTTCACCAACTGCAAACAAAATGACTATGCGTGTTTATTCACCAGATAGCGGAATTGTAGTGCGTTTAAAAGCAGAACAAGTTGGAGACAATACCAAGTCTGTTGAAACCGATGCACGCACCACTGTTGCCAATGCTTGGCAAACCCTTGAGTTTAATTTTGCCAACCAAGGAACAGGTACAGCAGCTATTAATTATACTTATACCTATAACATGCTTTCTGCTTTCTTTAATTTTAATGTTGCTGGAAGCGTAACTGGCGAAAAGACCTATTATTTTGACAATGTAGTTTTTGGTGGAGGAATTACACCGCCGCCGCCAGGAGCGAAGGTAAATGTAACTTTTACGGTTGATGCCAAGAACGTGCCAATGGCGCCTGGTGATACTGTAACGCTTAATGGTACCTTTAATGGATGGTGTGGTGCTTGTAATAAAATGACCAATGTAGTTGGAACCAAGATTTGGACAACCACCTTAGCTTTGGATACTGCCAAAGAATATGAGTTTAAGTATGCCATTGGCAATTGGGTATCTTCAGAAAATTTGGCTTCTACCTTAACGTGTACCAAAACAACAAGTGGTTTTACCAATAGGGTATTTACAACTGGTAAAAACAACCAAACATTGCCAACAGTATGCTGGGAAACTTGTGGTCCTTGCGCCGCTGGTGGTCCAACCAAAACCAATTTAACTTTCCAAGTTGATATGAGCAAATACGCCTTGGCGCCTAGCGATACCGTAACCTTAAATGGTAGCTTTAACAACTGGTGTGGCAAATGCACACCTATGACCAAAAAAGCAGGTACAGATGTTTGGACAGCCTCTGTGTTGTTAGATAAAGATTCTACATATGATTTTAAATACACCATCGGAAATTGGGCGGCACAAGAAATCTTGAAAGAAGGTTCTTCTTGTACTACTACCAAGTCTGGTTTTACCAATAGAACCGTTACAGTAAACAAGGTTAATGATACTATGCCTGTTGTATGTTGGGAAAGTTGTGTAAGCTGCGCCAATGCTGCACCTAAGACCAAAATTACTTTCCGTGTAAACATGAAAAACTATGTAGGTGATTTAAGCAAAGGAGTAACGCTTAACGGTAGCTTTAATGGCTGGTGTGGAAATTGTACCCCAATGACTTTAATTGGAAACAATATTTATTCTGTTACCTTAACATTAGATACAGGAAGCTATACCTTTAAATATACCATTGGAAATTGGGACGATGAAGAGTCTTTTGCTCCTGGCGATCCTTGTACCAAAACAGATGGTAATTTCACCAATCGTTTTGTAGATATTAAAGATACCGCCGCCATTATGGTGGGTGCTTATTGCTGGAATACTTGTACCATTTGTAACGCGGTAGGTTTAGAAGAAGTATTGTTGAACAATGCAACACTTTTCCCTAACCCAGCCAACGAAACTTTGCATATAGATTTTGGACAAAGTGTAAAGGGCAAAACACAAATTGGCATATACAATTTGGTAGGTGCTAAAGTATCAGAAAAGAGTTTTACCAATACCAGCAATGGCATGGTAAGTTTAGATATTCAATCTTTGGAAGCAGGTATTTACCTAGTGAAGATTGAAATGAATGAGGCTGTAAAAACCTACAAAATAGTAGTAGAATAGCTTTTGATTTTTGTGTGTAATTGACGGTACGGCTCTTCCAATAATTTGGAAGAGCCGTTTCTGTTTAACCTAAAGCTTAGATAGATATTCGGTTAAGTTAATACCGTTTTCTAATTCCATTTTCTTGCGCAATCTATACCTACTTATCTCCACGCCTCGGGTTGAAATGTTAAGAATGGTGGCAATTTCTTTGGTAGAAAGATTCATCCGCAGGTAAGCACACATTTTTATGTCGTTGGCCGTTAATACAGGGAACCGCTCCTTTAAACTCTGGGTATAACTGTCGTGAATATTGTTAAAATACAATTCAAATTTTTGCCAATCTTTATCAATCAAGGTATCCTTTTCAATGTTTTTAATGAGCTCACTAATTTCGGGCTTAATCTTGGGATCGTTGCTAATGCTAGAGATGTGCTTCAGCTTATCTTTTATGCTTAAAAGCATTTCGCTTTTCTGAACCAAATGCATGGTAGAAGAAGCCAGTTCTTTGCCTTGGTGCTCCACCTCTTTTTGAAGTTGTTGGTTTTTTAACTCAATTAATTCTTTCTCCTGCTTTTCTTTTTCTAAGCGCAGTTGTTCCGTTTGTTTTTTGTGGTGATCATCCTTTTCGGCAATAATTCTGCTGGCCTTTTTGCGTACCAACATTTGCGGGTAAAAACCAATAAGCAACACCAATACAATACCAATAATAGAATACACAAATTTGGCAAAGCGGGTCCAATACCAAGGTGCAGGAATATGAATGCGAATAGCGGTTTCTGGCCCTTCTAAGCCCATGCAGCGCGCCTTAATGCGCAGCACATAATCGCCATAGCTGAGGCGACTAAATTCGCGGGTATTATTGGGTTTCCAGGCCGACCAATTTTTGTCCCAACCCTCCAAATAACTCGAGAAATTGAGGTCGTTATAAAAGTTTGCATTAGGTGAGCTCAAAGAGAAATACACAGACCTATCATCAATTTCCAGTTGGTCTGAACCAAGCGCTACATACTGATAATAGACAGAATCTGGCTCCACCATGGAGTTAATAGACGTAACAATCACCTGTGGTGGATCCTGTTTGAACCGACCAATTTGCTGGAGATTTATTTGTACAAAACCCGTTTCTACACCTAGGAAAAGGTTACCATTTTGGCACTCCTCCAAAAACTCAAATCCGCCCACCAAGTTTTGATCCAATTGTGGCAATTTGATTTTTTGGTAGCTGTATTCTACCCCATTGTAGCTAGGGTTTAGGTAGCCAATTTCGGATTGGGTGATATACCAAATATGGCCATTTTTTCCTTGAAAAATTCGTTTGTAGGTAAGACTCGAATCGAGCCATGGATGAAGAGATTGTGCCAATTGAAACTTGTCCAAATCTGGGTTATAGGCATAGATACCTTTTGATGTGGCAAAGCATAAACCTTGGTCGGGGTTAAACACATAGTTTTCTGTTTCATTGGGCAGACCTTCTTTGCTGCCGTAACGTTTAACGGAAGCTATATTGAGCAGTGATTGGTTCAGACCGATTTTATAGATGCCTTTGTAGGGATGACCCACCCAAATATTTCCAAATTCATCTTCTTCTAAGAAGCGGCTCGATTCCTTGAATGGCAAGGGTTTGGAGACAAATTGGAGGCTATTGTTTTCCCATTTAAAAATATTGATTCCGTTATAGGTTCCAAGGGCAAAATAGCCTGGGTGTTTTTTGAGGGGAAGGAGTTTCCAGCAACCGCGAATATTGGATATTTTTTGGGCGGAGGTTCCATTGATTTGAAAAAGCCCTTCGTGGTGAGAGGCAAAGAGGCTGCCATTGATTTCTTGCACCCACCAAACTTGGCCTTCTGTGTTTTCTACCAATTGGAAAGCGGTATTTGTATTGCTTTGGATGGGCCTTGTATATAATCCGTTATTGGTAGCAAAATAGTAATTGGGGCCAAACTGCGTCATGGCATATCCAGTGCCTTTAAGAATGCCATCTGGGTACAAATACCCAAAGGGATAATTAAGTCTAACCAGGTCGATACCGTTATCTAGACCAAGCCAAACATTCTTGTTTTTGTCTTGATGCAGGCTGAGTACATTGTTGTTTTGTAGTCCGTCTTGAACACTAATGCGGTTGATGATTTTGCCAGTGTTATCTAAGAAAAACAGTCCACCTCTGTTGGTGGCTAGGAGGTAATGGTTGCCATATTTAATGGCCCTATAGATTCTACTTTGTTGAATTTCTGGGTAGTTAAATTTTGCCTTTTGAAGGCTATCGTTTATCAAAAGATAGATTCCATTTTTGTAGGTGGTGATAAACAAATCCTTGTTATTGTAAGGAAGAATGGCAGAAATATCGAGCTTGGTATTAAGCAGTAGGGGTTTAAAAGCACCAAATTTATACTCGTAAATGCTGCCAGAAATATCGGTTAAGAAAAGTTTTTGATTTACTAGATGTAGGTTTTCGAGGAGGTTTTCTGAAGGTTTGAGGCTGGTAATTTGTTTGCCATCGTAGCAAAATATTTGCTGGGTGGTTTGGAAGAATATTTTGTTGTTGTGCCCCTCAATTCCCCAAACATCTTCGAACCCCTTGTTGTTGGGAGAAAGCAGGTGAGCGAGGGATTGGAAGTGTATTTTGCCGTTTTTTTCTAATTGGTAATAACCAATTTCACTTTGTCCGCCTGCATAAACTCTTTGAGTTGTCTCATCATAAAAGATGGACCTAAGGATGGTGTTTTTTGGGAGGGGAAAATTACTAAAGTCTTTTCCATCGAAAAGCAATAAACCATTGTTGTTGGCATAGAATACCAGTCCGTTTTTACCTGTACAAATATCCCAAGTTTGCGTACCCCCTTTATAAACCTGTTTGGTATAATTAATAACCATTGGGGCTGCCAAGAGACTTTGCGCATAAATTGGCTGCGCAAAAAGGCACAACATGGCCAGTATTGATCTTACAAAAAGGTGTATTTTTTGGTTTTTATTCATGATTTGGACATGCAAATGATAATAAAACTTCAGAAGAATGCAAATAATAATTAGTTTGTTATCAGTAATTTGACATTTTTTGTAGTACCCATGATGTAAGGAAGACTTTGTTTGATGTAGGTGAGTTGGGGTGTAAAAAAGTTGGTTTTTGCTAAAGAGTGATGACATTTACCATAAAAATAGCCGCACTTGAAATCACTTTACAAATTTTTAGGAAAAATTGTTGCAAGCTGGCTGCTAATGGCAGTTTTGGCAACAAATGCGAGTTTTGGGCAAATGGCAGATAGCTTGATGGAGGAATTAAGCCTGCCTATTCCGAGCAGTCCAGCCGCAGTGGTACCCTTAAAGAAGCTTACGGTTGGTGGCTATTACCGATTTTTTGGCATAAACAGAAACTTGGAGCAGCCTTTTGTGGTGATACCAGGTAATCCTTATGCCAGTGCACCTGCTTATATTTTGGGCACAGGTGATGTTTACAGAGACCCGCCTTTAATGCTGTTAAATTTATCGGTTCAGCCCACTTCTAAAACCTTTATTGGGATGGATTATGCCTTGTACCACAATTTTACAGGCTTGCCAGGATCGAGTCCAGTTAACCTCAATTTAGGGATTAATTTAACGGGCAGTATACAAACAGATATTGGGAAATTTACGGCCCATATGGGCGGAATAAATTGGGTAGATGTGAGTGGCATGGTATTTAGTAGCTTTATTGGTTACCAACGCTACAGTATTTATGAACGTTGGCCATGGGAGGGAAATGCCATATCCTTTGATAGGGCTTCTAACTACTATGAGTTTGGGAATATTAGTCGCGACATGCGCTTTGGGATGCAGCCATTTAAAGGCTTGTTAATAGATGGGGCAGAATTGCCAGGAGATGTTTCATTTAGGTTTTTGTATGGAACAACGCCAGCGCAGGCCTTTACAGCAAATGGTATTCCTTCTTATACATTGGGTGGAAGGGTAAGAAAGAAGTTGAACAACCACACGTTTGGATTTAATGGCATGGATTATAGGTTGTATGTAGATTCGGTAGCTAAGGAGCAGGCGGGCATTCAGTTGTACACTTTTTCTTATGATTTGCAATACAAAGGTTGGGTTGTGGCAGCAGAGGCAGGGAGGGGACAATTGTATTCTCAGGTGCAAAAAGCAGGCTGGGGTGATGCAGGAAGAATAAGTATTAAATCGCCCGCAAAAGCAACTTATTTCCCTATAGAAGTAGAAGCATTTTATTTGAGTCCGGAGTTTATTAATTACTATGGCAATTTCTTAAGTGCCAATACCAATATTGTTAGTACAGCAGCGCTGAACCAAAATGGCTCAACACTGGGAGGAAGTGGTGGTATCAGTAATTTTGCTGGATCAATTACCGATGTAGGTCAGGTTAGCAATAACAGAAAAGGAATAAGCATTAATGCTTGGTTTGATATAACCAAAACAACCAAGTTGAATATAGGCAATATGAGTTCGATGGAGGTTAGGTCAGTAAGCCGTCAGTTGGCATTTGGACATAAAATTAACTCCTTACCTTTTTCTCGTTTTACGCCGTTTACTAACAATGTAGGGACGTACAACAATTGGACCTCTTATTTTAGGGGATTTTCGCAGGTGATGTCGATAACAGATACCAATGCCATGGGTATGCCAAATTCTTTGCTGGGATTTAACATGTTGCAGGTTCAATTGAAGCAAAAGGTGAACTTTAGTTTGCTGCCATTTTATGTGTTGTATGTGGGGTCTTTTGGTTCGGCCCAAGAGGGTTTTGAGCTTTTACCTAATTTTAGCAATAAGGCTTTGTTGCGCACCTATTATCATGAGTTGGATGCCATATTTATGTTGGGCAAAGATTTGAGTTTGGTGAGCACTTATGGCAAAGAATATATCAAGGGCAATAGTGCCATGAACCGAGGCGATAATAATGATGGGGTATTGGGCAGTATAAACAACGATGCGGTGAATCAAGAAGGCACCTTATATGGATTGGGATTGGATTATCGCATTTCGCGAAACACCTATTTCTATGTGCGCAGAAGGTGGTTTAAGCAAGAAGACAAGAGCTTTGTGCTAGATAATATTAAAGGAACAGAAACAACAGTTGAGCTAAAATTATACTTTTAGAATGAAAAAATATTACGGGTATATTTGGATGATGGTGACCTTTCTTCCGCTATTTGTGATGGCGCAAGAGAAGAAGGTTGATTTTTTTGGTTCGGGCAGATTTGCTTTGAACAATGGCAATATGAGTGGTGAGCTAACCAAGACAGATACGGTAACGCCGCAGAAGCAAATGCGTGGCAGTACCTTATTTGATTTGGGATTTCATATAAGGCCAAGTTCCGAAACAGAGATTAAGGCAATTACAAGGGTAAGCAACGATATCAATGGATTTTGGGGTGGAGGCGTGCTTTTTAATGTGCGTGAATTGTATTTGCGTGGATTGCTTATGAAGCGTTTTAAATATCAGGTGGGCGATTTAAACACGCGGATGTCGGCCTATACCCTTTACAACAATGAAGGGGAGTTAAGCAGCCATAATCCAGTTGCCTTAAACACCTTTAGTGAGGTAATTGAGTACGACAAGTTTTATGTTGACCATGCTTGGAGGCAGCAAGGTGCCATGGTAGATTTTGGATTTGATTTTGATAAATACCTCAATCATTTGCAAGTAAAGTCGTTGATAAGTAAGAACAGGCAAACAGATTATTTTAGCTCGCCAGATAGGTTGTTTTCTGGAACTACGCTTGGTGCAAAATTGTTTAAACAATTGGAATTGGAGTATAACCTTGCCCATACCTTTGATGTGAAGAATTCTGCTATGTTTTCTGATGCTTTGTTTAAAAATACGGTGCACAGTTTTGGCTTAAAAGAAAAGTTTGAAGTAGAGAAACATGCCTTTGAATTGAGTGCAGAGTTGGGCAAGTCTAAGGTAGTTTATGAGAATAATGCAGCCGCGCCAATTATACCCGATGGAAGTTTTGCAGAAGCTGGCGTTTTATGGAAGAGTAAGCAAAGCGGCTTAAGTGCCATGGTAAATATTAGAAATGTAGAAACTCATTTTAGGAGTATGGGAGCACAGAGTAGGAGGGTTGATTTTAGTGCTACAGCTACCGAGTATTCTTATTATACCAATAGAGAAATTCCAAGGCCAGCCAATATCATGGATATCTTAACAGACGGTGCTTATTATAACATGTATTTACGTCCTGAATTGAAGCAATTTAATCCAAGTTATGAGAACATGATGCCCTATGGCAAGGCAACGCCTAACAGGCAAGGACTTGATTTAGCAATTAATTGGGATGCTAAGAAGCTGCAAGGATTTAAAGTGGGAGTAGCTGCGGCAAACTTCAAGGAGATAACTGGACAAGGTACTTTGAATTTGCGCAATTTTACCCAGGTAGAAACCTTTGCAGATTTAGGCATAAGTGAATTGTATAAAGGGAAAAGAAAATTGGCAGTGAGTGCTTATGTACGTTTGCAAAATACCATGCGAGATGGAACAGAGAATATTGATAAAGTAGATTTAAAGACCCAACAATTTAAGTTGGGAGTATCTTATGAAATTATTCCAAAACTCTCGCTTCAATTGGCCGCTGTTCAATTAATAGCAAAGGGTAATGAATATTTGGCTGAACGCAATTCATTTAATGAAATTAATTTTTATACAGCCTATAAAGCACAGTTAAATGAGACCCTTTGGATTGGCGGAATAAACTATCAGTTTAGTAAAGCTAATTGTCTTAAACTCCAGTGGCAGCAAGTGAATTGGGATAATGAATTATTGCCTGCCAATCAGTATAAGATTAGCAGATTTGCGGTATTGTATAACCTATTTTTCTAGAAACAAGATGAAAAGAATTAGCATATATTTTTATTTAATGGGACTGTTAGTGATAGCAGGATGCAAAAAAGATAGCAGCATTGAAGGACCAGAGTTGGTAGATATTTTCGGCACATTTGAAGTGTTGGAGCCATTAAAAGGGTCTAAGTCCACGGTCAATTTTGCCAATGGAGATGTGGTGCAATATGCCTGTAAATTATCTATTAGAACCAGTTGGACCATTGAAGTAATAGGTTTAAATAGTGGTGCAAGGAAGGTGTTTACTGGCAATGAAAAAGACTTTGTTTTGCATCCAATTGTTTGGGATGGCACCATCACTTTTGCTCCCTTTTTTAGAAAGAATGAACCTTGTGTTGCCCGCATGAGTTTTGCCAATTACCCAGATACTTTATACTCTGATACCCTAGTGATAGAAGACGTAAGGCCATCGCCTACGGTAGATATTTTGATTGATGATTTTGAGAGTCCGCAACGCCCTTACAATACCTTTACCGAGGGACAGCAAAGTTTTAATGGTACCTCGGTTAATTTTCAAGGAGTATCACCTGCAGAGAAAACTCGCTATTATGTGTTGGCCGGAAATCATGGAGCCAGTGCAAGTTTGTTTTTATGCGGCATGAATTTAACTTCTAAAATTAGTCAGGGAACAGGCGAAAACTACTTTAAGTTTAATACCGAGAATCCTAAGAATGTTTACTTCAATGCCTATATCTATGGATGGGGAGATAACAAGGCAGAGATCAGCATTGAGTTTCAGGAAGACGACAATAAAGACGGCATTTATCAGCCAGCAGAAGAAGGAGCCTATACGTATAGGTTGCCTGTGAATTGGACAGGTTGGAAGGTAGTTAGTTTTTCATATGATGAGACTAAAATATCTACCTCTGGTGGCTTTGGAAACAGAGACCGAACTGGGAAGAAAGATTTGGATAGAATTATAGCCACTCAATTCTTGTTATTGGCTCAACCAGGTACCAGTGGAAACACTAAAGTTGGGATAGATTATGCGTCGTTTACCTATTATAAACCCTTTCTACCTTAGATGAAAAATCAATTATTCTTAGGGTTATTTGGGCTAATACTTATAGCAAGTTGTGGAGTGCGTATGCATCAAACGCAATTGGTAGATGAGTGGGGAAATACCTATGAGCAAAGTGCAAATAGGTTGTTTACCGATAGGGAAGTTTACCATGACCAAACGGTGGATGTATGGGGAATGGAAAAGACTAGTTGCAAGAATTTTGCACGCGTTGATACTGTTTTTTATAAAGGAAAATCTTGTTTAGGTTTGGTTTGGAACAAAGAAGGTAATTGTCCGTGGATAGGATTTGGAATAGGGTGGAATGGTTATGCTGCAAAGGATTTGACGGATGTGATGCAAACAGGTAGCATAGATTTTTATGTGAGGTCTATTACAGGCAATCAATTTATACCCACTTTTATTTTGTTGTTAGAAGACTATGCTGGAACGCAATCTGCGATGTTATTAAAGGCGAAGCATTTGGAGAGGTATCCTATAACTGAAACTTGGCAAAAAGTAAGTATACCCTTAAGTGGATTTTTGCAAGCTGCTGCGCCTTTGTGCGACTTTAGCAATATCAAAAGTTTGAATATTGAATGTCAGGGAGCAGGAGCATTGTTCATTGATGAGATAAGCATTGGTGGGGCTTTGGTGCAAGCGGGGGCAGTGCAAAAGTATGGACAAACAAGTACGCAAAAATTCCCGGTGGTATTGTTTAAAGATGAATTACAAAATACTTGGGGTTTGGGAAACCTGCCTGGAAGAAATGTGCAGGTGGTAGAAGAAGGTGAAGGCAACAAGGCCTTGTATTTGCAATGGAATGGAGAGTTTTCTCCAAAAGGAAATAAACAAGTAGGGATGAATTGGGAAGGATGGCAAGCCATTTCTTTTCCAGATTCATTAGGTGCTTATGTTTTAACATGTAGGGTGGCTGGATCAGACTTAGGAAGCAATTCAAATTTGATGCTTGGTTTTGAGGATTATGATGGTAAAAGTGTTTTTGTGCCTTTGAAGAAAAGTTATTTAAGCGAGATTGGTTCAGACCGAAAATGGCAGCAGGTGGTGGTACCTTTTACCGAGTTTAATTTTGATAAGGCAGGTTTTAATGGCGCCAGATTTAAGCAATTTCTGATTCAATTTAGTGGAAAAGGCGAAGTGTATTTTGATGATATAATTATTGATAAACGCAAATAGGTATGAAAGGTAAAGTTGTTTTTTATTTGAGTTTTTTGTTGCTTTTGGTACAATGTTCTATACCGAAAATAGATGATGGTGAGCAACGTGTAAAAGAGTTAATTGGCAAAATGACATTGGCCGAAAAGGCTGGTCAGATGACACAGTTGAGCATTGAGATGATTTCTGCTGGGGAAACAAATAAGCTTATTGAGCCGCATGCCTTGGATACCCAAAAATTGCATCGTATGATTGTTGAATTGGGCGTTGGTTCAATTTTAAATGTGGGCGGACATACTTATACTGAGGCACATTGGAAAGAGATTATGAAGGCCATACATGCGTATGAAAAATTGAGTAGGTTAAAGGTGCCTGTATTGTATGGCATTGATGCCATTCATGGTGCCAATTATACGGCAGGAGCCACCTTGTATCCACAACAAATTTCTTTGGCCTCTAGCTTTAATGTTGACTTGGTGAATAAGATGAGTGGGTATGTGGCAAATGATGTGAGGGCAACAGGTATTCCGTGGAATTTTTCGCCGGTGTTGGATGTGGCTAGAAATGCAAGATGGCCTAGGTTTTGGGAGACTTTTGGAGAAGATCCATACTTAGCCTCTGAGATGGGAGTTGCTATGGTGAATGGGTATCAGCAAGTGCAGGCCAATGGCAAGCCAATGTTGGCAGCTTGTCTAAAGCACTATATTGGTTATGGAGATGCTAGGAGTGGTTTAGATAGAACGCCTGCCTATATACCGGAGCGACAATTGCGTGAAATCTTTCTTCCACCTTTTGAACGCGCTATTGCAGCGGGAGCAAAAACCATTATGATTAATTCTTCGGAAGTAAATGGGGAGCCAGTGCATGCAAGTAAGTTTTTATTGCAAACCATTTTGCGCAAAGAATTAAAGTTTAAGGGTGTTACAGTAACGGACTGGGAAGACATAAAAAACTTATGCGATAGGCATCATGTAGCAGCTACCTATAAAGAGGCTGTGGCTTTGGCCATTAATGCTGGAATTGATTTGGCGATGGTGCCCTTGGATTTAGATTTTACCAAGTATTTAATTGAGAATGTAGAAGAGGGCAAGATAGAGGAGAAAGTTTTGGATGAGGCCGTTTATAGGATTTTGATGTTAAAGATGGACTTAGGTTTATTTGATGAAGCCGGTTCGCAAACAGTGATATATGAAGGCTTAGGATCGGAAAAGAGTAAGAATTTAAGTTATGAATTGGCTACACAATCTATTGTATTATTAAAAAACAAAGACGGTATTTTGCCATTAAGTACCAATGAAAAAATATTGGTTACGGGTCCGAATGCAGATTATATAAACGCTTTAAATGGCGGTTGGACGCATACTTGGCAAGGCAGAGATACGAGTTATAATTCTAAGGTATTAAGTCCGCTACAAGCATTAGAACAGACTTTGGGTAAAGACCGTGTGCGCTATTTAAGAGGCAATACCTATACCCAACATTTACCTGTATCTGCGTTATTAGCCGCAGCAGAAGATATTAAGACGGTTGTTTTATTTTTAGGGGAAGATACCTATACCGAAAAGCCTGGAGATATTTATGATTTAGAATTAGAAGAGGCACAACAGAATTTGATTAGGGTATTTGCCAATGCCGGAAAGAAAGTGGTGGTGGTATTATTGGAAGGCCGACCAAGGACTTTTAGTAAGACAGAGCCTATGTGTGATGCCATATTTTTTGCAGGATTACCAGGAGATGCAGGAGGAAGAGCCATTGCAGATTTGTTGCTTGGCAAGGTGAATCCAAGTGCCAAATTGCCCTTTAGTTTTCCAAGAGATGCAGCAGTTCATATTACTTATGATTGTAAGTACACAGAGTTGTTAGATAATAATTTTAAGCCAACCTATAAGCCTTTATTTGCCTTTGGGAGCGGACATTCATACACTCAATTTGATTACAGTAATATGCAAATTGCGCATAGAGAATTGAAGTCGAAAGACAGCGTTGAAATTAGTTTTGAGATGAAGAATTCTGGCAGCAGGGCTGGTACAGAAGTGGTATTGGTTTACTCCATAGATGAGGTTGCTAGCATTACTCCTTCCATCAGAAAATTAAGGGCTTTTGAGCGTGTTTCACTTGAAGCCAATGAAAGTAAAACGATTAAAATGAAGATTCCAGTTTCGCAATTACGCTTTGTAGACAAGGACAATAAGTGGGTGTTAGAGCCTGGGAAATTTAAGTTTGAGGTATCTCAATTAACAGATTCAATTAACATACAACCTTAATGCGCATCTATTATAAAATACTTATTGTATTAGCACTTGTTATTCCGCAATCATTGCTTGCGCAAGAGTTTTTGCGTTGGAGTGATGAGTTTAATGGCAGCAGTTTAGACACTACCTATTGGAATTACCAAATAGGCGATGGTTGTCCGGAATTATGCGGATGGGGCAATGCAGAATTGCAGTGGTACCAGCGGGAAGCAATAAAAGTGGAAGGTGGATTATTAAAGATCAAAGCTACCAAAGCCAATGTTGGAAACAGCACCTATACTTCGGGAAGAATAAGAACCATGAATAAGATGGATTTTGCATCTGGGAGAATAGTGGTAAGAGCGAGGCTTCCAATTGGCAGAGGATACTGGCCAGCTATTTGGTTTTTGCCTACAGAAAGTTATTATGGATCTTGGCCTTTGAGTGGCGAAATTGACTTGATGGAAGCGCGTGGGCAGGAGCCTAAGACCACGCATGGCACCATACATTATGGTGCTTATGCACCTAACAATAAGTATACTGGAACTTCCTATACTTTGGCCACTGACTCTTTTACCTCGGGCTTTCATGATTTTGGTTTAAGGTGGACCAATGATAGCATTATGTGGTATGTAGATGGCGTATTATTTAGCACAAAAACGAGGAGCAATTTGGTTGATTTTTGGTGGCCATTCGATCGCAATTTTCATGCGATTTTCAACCTAGCGGTTGGGGGTAATTTTCTAGGATATCCAGATGCAAGTACACCAGATACTGCAAGCTTGCAGGTAGATTATATAAGGGTGTACCAGGACATGAAACAAATTTTTATCAGTGGTCAGCCCGCCGTATTACGCCTAGATAAGCAGCGCTATTATTATGCACAGAAGTTAGAAGGAGCAAGTTATGAGTGGGAGGTTCCTAGTGATGCCAAGATCATTGGTCCGGCTAATACACATGAAGTGCGGGTAGATTGGGGTTTGAGTTCTGATAGCCTATCTGTATGGGTTAACTATAATGGGTTCAGACAGAAAATTAGTAAATATATTATGGCGCTGCCAGATACTTGTGAAGGGGCAATAGACAATGTGGAGACCCTTAGAACTACTTATTGGGTGGGTGGAAGCGGCAATTATAAAGCAGGTGTTACTAACCCAGATAAAGATAGTTTAAACACCAGTAATTCTGTGAACAGGTATTATAGAAATGGTGGTACGGCGTATGATGCCATGTTTTTGCGCACCGATGTGATACATGCGGCAAAGGAGTTTGAGGATGGTAAAATGATTTTTAAGATGAAGGTGTATACTACCGCGCCAGTAGGTACTGAGGTTAATTTGAACTTTGAAAATAGGGCACGTGCCAAGGGTGATTATCCTTTGGGAAGACGTTGTGTTTTGCAAGCAAAAACTACCAAAGAACGCGCTTGGGATGAGTTGGTTTTTAAACTAATTCTAAAGCCAGATGCGGGCACGCCAGAGGGCAGCATAGATCAATTGGTGTTGCTTTTTGCGCCTAATACCAATAGCACCGATGTGTTTTATTTTGATGAAATAGGGGTAAAAGAAATGCCTTGTAAGGAAGTGTTGAGTGGGGTTGAGGAAGCGGCTTTATTAAATAGCATTTTGGTATATCCAAATCCATTTGCTGAGGGAATGGATTTGCACTTTAATTTTGAGGCCAATCAGTTTTTGGTCAGAGATATATTGGGTAGGACAAAAATTTCTTGCTCGCATGCAAATGTTTTGAACGAGCAATTTGCTGAATTGGCGCCCGGAACTTATTTTTTATGGATGGGAAATGGGCTTAAGAATTACCAAGTAAAAATTGTAAAAGTTGCTAATTGATATGAGAAGAATAATGTTGCTTTTGGGCCTATTTCTGGTACTTGTTTACCAAGTGCAAGCGCAAGCAATTAAGGTCGTGGTAGTGCCTAAAGGAGCAGGTGTTTATGAGTTGCAAAGAGGCAATAGCCCTTATTATGTGAAGGGAGCGGGCGGACATGTTTTTATGGATAAGGTAGTAGCGGCAGGTGGAAATTCTGTGCGCTTATGGGGAGCAGAAAACGCGCAGGAGGTATTAGATGAAGCACAGAAAAAGGGATTAACGGTGATGTTGGGATTGTGGATGCCACCTGAGCGACATGGCTTTGATTATAGCGATAAATGGGCCTGTGAAGACCAAGTAGCGCAATTTAAATCGGTTGTAAACAAGTATAAAAATCACCCAGCATTGTTGATGTGGGGAGTGGGCAATGAGGTAGATTTGGCTTATACAGATTTTGCGGTTTGGCATGCCGTACAAAACATAGCTGCTATGATTCATGAAGAAGATAAAAACCACCCTACCTGCGTGGTTACAGCAGGCATAGATGCGCCAGAAGTTGCCTTAATAAAAGCCCATTGTAAAGACATAG
Source organism: Bacteroidia bacterium (assembly GCA_044370475.1). Classification (GTDB taxonomy): domain Bacteria; phylum Bacteroidota; class Bacteroidia; order UKL13-3; family UKL13-3; genus B1. The sequence goes on along the minus strand of JBILVK010000005.1, from coordinate 39,233 downwards.
ATATATTAGGTGTAAATACTTATGGCGATTTGCCCGCATTGCCAGAAAAGATTAGGCTTTATGGCTGGGATAAACCCTATATGGTAACAGAATGGGGTCCAAACGGCCATTGGGAAGTTGCCAAAACAAGTTGGGGTGCAGCCATAGAACAAACCTCTAGCGAAAAGGCAATAACCTACAGAGAGCGCTATAGAGATTTTATTAAAAAAGACAGCAATATATGCTTGGGTTCTTATGTGTTTTTATGGGGACAAAAACAAGAAACTACACCCACTTGGTATGGTGTTTTTGTGGGTGATAGGCAAACAGAAGCGGTGAATGTGTTACAAGAAGAATGGAGCGGTTCAAAGCCTGCTTTTTGGGCGCCACAAATCCTTTCTTTCGGTCTGAACCAAAGCGCCGCGACAGCCAGTGTTATAAGCAAGAAAGGCGCTTCGATACAAGTTGATTTAAAGGTGCAACATACAGAGCCAAGCAGCCTCATTTACAAATGGGAAATCTTGCCCGAAAGTGAGTTTACCAAAAGTGGTGGAGATGCAGAAATAAAGCCCGATGCCATCCCTGTTTTGATGAAAGGAAATGCAGAGTCGGGTTATAGTTTTAAAGCACCCTTTCAAAAAGGAGCTTATAGGCTATTTGTTTATATTGAGGATAAGCACCAACAAGTGGCATGTGCTAATTTCCCGTTTTTTGTGAAGTAATTTCATGATTTTTCTCTATCTTCATTCTTATGTAACAAAAGTTACATTCCTCTTGGCTATATCATTTTACATTTGATGAAGCAAGTTGGCAAGAGAATACCTTACCTTGCTTTTTATTAATAGCTAGAAAAGAACTTATATTTAAAACAATAAACTATGAAAACAAACATGGGTGGAACAGACAAAGTGATTAGAATAATCCTTGCTGTGGTATTTGCTGTACTATTTTTTACTAAAACTGTAACAGGCACATTGGGCATTGTGTTGGTGGTATTAGGCGGTGTGTTTTTGGCAACGAGCGTTATCAGCTTTTGTCCGCTTTACACCCTTGTGGGTATGAATACCTGCAAAACTAAGTAGTATTTTTTATTAGCATTTTAAAGGCTGTTTCACAAAAGAGACGGCCTTTTTTATGCGGTTTAAGCAAGCCTTTTTGTTGTTGATTTCTTGTAGTGGAAATGCCCCATTTTCTCCATTGGAATAATTAAATAAATTATTAAGAAAGTCGATTTTTATTTTAGGGTTGCTAGCATTAAATTACTTCATATTTACTTGTTTTGGTTTAATTCAATGCTATGAAAAAGTTACTCCTAAGCCTCCTATTTTTGCTATTTAATTGCTTGCTTTTTGCGGAGGCAATAGATGCAGGTAAGCTTAAAAATGAAAGTGGTTTTATTAAGAATGAAGGTCAGATTTACGACCAAAATGGCAAGGTAAATACCCAAGTGTTGTTTTTGTTTTCCTCGCCGGCATTGAGCGTGCAGCTAAGGGAGAACGGCTTTAGCTATGAGCTTCGCCAAACAAAAGCAAGCAGTCTTTCGCTTCTGTCTGAACCCAATATAGCTGCAACAAATGCTGTACAAAGAGCACATCGCATTGACATAGATTTTGTAGGTTCAAATAGCTTAATAGAGAAGCTTGTTTGTGAGCAGAATGATGGTGTCATAAAAATTCATTCGAAGCAAAATGCAAACCAAGTAACCACGCAAAGAACCATTAAACGCATCTTGTATAAGAATGTGTACCCCCAAACAGACATTGAGTTTTTAGTCACAGAAATTGATGGTCAAGCAAGGTTTAAGTACAATATTATTTTGCACCCAGGTGCAGATGAAAGCAAGGTGCAATTTTTAATAGAAGGCGCCAGCAAAAACACTTTAACAGAAGAAGGTTCCATTGCCATGCAAACCACACTAGGCGTGCTAGAGGAGCAAGTGCCACTTAGCTATGAGCTCGCCAAACAAGGTAGGCAAGGCCGCTCCATTGGTGCTCGGTTCAGACAGATACATGATAGGCTTTTTGGCATAGAAGTAGATGCAAGAGATAGAAACAATACACTGGTAATTGACCCTTTGGCTTGGGGTACTTATTTTGGTGGAACAAATGGAGAATTTGTAAACGATATGGTTTTGGATAGTTTGGGAAATATATACATTATAGGTTATACAAGCTCTAATAGTTCTGTGGCAACAACTGGTGCACATCAAACAACTGTAGGTGGAGGTTTAGATGGGTTTATTGCTAAATATGCGCCAGCGGGGGCATTGTTGTGGGCTACTTATTATGGCGGGGCAAATAATGATGTGTTAAATGATATTGCCATTGATGTTGAACAAAATATTTATGTAGCAGGGCAATCGAATTCGCCTAGTGGAATTAGCACAGCAGGAGCGCACAGAACCACGATTGCTGGAGGTTCGGATGGTATTGTAGCTAAATTTAATTCTTCTGGTAGCCTTGTTTGGGGGACTTATTTTGGTGGACTGCTAACTGATGGTATGGATGCCATCATGGTAGATTATTTAGGTGATATAGTGGTTGGGGGTTATTCAAATTCTGGGGATATGGTTTTTATTTATCCTGCTTATCCTAATACACATCAATTTTCCTTAGTAGGTTATACAGATGGTATATTGGTAAAATTTAGTAAAAATGGGGTAGTCAAGTGGGGCACTTTTTATGGCGGTGATAATGAAGATTATATATACGCTTTATCTGGCGATAAAACTGGTAATATTTTTCTAACGGGTACCACTACTTCTACTTTTGGTATAGCTACATCTGGAGCGCATCAAGGTTATTTAGGAGGCAGCACAGATGGTATTATAGCCAAGTTTAAAAAGGATGGTTCATTGGGGTACGGAACTTATTATGGTGGCCCTGGTATTGATGTGCCAAATGATTTGAAATTGGATTATGAAGGGAATATTTTGGTTTCTGGTAATACCACCTCTGATTCTGGAATTGCATCTGCAAATGGGTATGATACCTCTTATTACAAGCCAAGTGCCAACGATGGATTTTTGTTAAAGATGGATAATACCGGAACGCGTATTTGGGCTACATATTATGGCGGTAACAATACCGATTATCTTTATGGAATAACTAGTGATACACTTAACAATATTTATGGGGTTGGGTTTACCAATTCTACTACAGATATTGCTTCATTTGGCGCGATTCAATCAACTTTAAAAGGGACTGGAGATGGTTATTTAATTATTTTTGATAAAGCCGGGACAAGACAACTTGGAACCTATTATGGGGGCAATGCACATGATTATTTAAAGGAGGTTAAGCTTGATAAATTAGGAAATTTATTTATTGCTGGATATTCTACTTCCGATTCTGGCATTGCCACACCAAATGCTACGGATACTACCAATAATGGTGGCTTTGATGCCTTTTTGGTTAGGTATAATTTGGCACAACCTAGTGCATTAGATAACAATATTATAGGTTCAGACCAAGGTTTATGTTTAAGCGAAGCCGCGGGTTTGTTAACAGGCACGGCACCAACTGGAGGCACAGGCTCCTATACTTATTTGTGGACGCAAAGCACTACTGGCGCCGCAGGTGCTTATACTCCTGCCCCAGGTGTAAACAATGCCAATAGCTATTCGCCAGGTGTTTTAAGCACCAATACATGGTATAGACGCACTGTATTTTCTGGCACAGAAGTTCATACCTCTAATGTAGTGGCTATAAGTGTGAGTGAGAAATTGCAAGCGGGTTTTTTATTAAATAAATCTATTCAATGTGCCAGAGACAATAACTTTGTTTTTACAGATACCACGCAAGCTGGCAACCCCAATATTACCCGCACGTGGGACTTTGGCAATGGGATGTATTCTGGCAATGTTGTAGACTCTATGAGTTATGTTTTTGGCACAGAAAATACCTTTGTTGTAACGCTTATAAACAGCTTAAGCGGAGCCTGCGCAGATACTGCTAGTATAAGAATTTATCTCATTCCCAACCCTGATCCCGTAAGCATCAACGGAAATATCAATGTGATACGTGGCACCACAGAAACCTATGCTGTAACGCCTAGTAACGGCTCAACATACTCTTGGATGTACGATAAAGGAGTGGGCTTTAGCAATACTTCAAACATCAGTATTAGGTGGACAGACATAGGGACCACAGAACTCAAATTATTGGAACGCACAGGTGGAGGATGTTATGGCGATACCGCTTACTTAAACATCACCATCAATAAACCTTTGGGCGGCTCAGAATTGGCTTGGAACCATGATATTCTGCTATACCCCAACCCAAGCAATGGCACAATATTTATTCAAGACGGTCTGAACCGAGACCTGGTTGTGAGCGTGCAGAGCATCTTGGGCGAGCAGGTGTTCCAAGGCAAAGCACAGCTAGATGGTAGCATAGATTTAAGCAACTTAAGCAACGGCATTTACCTCATTAAACTCAGCACCCCAGAAGGAGAATCTTTTGTAAGACGAATTGAGTTGATTGATTAAAATATCAGAAATGCAAATTCACTAGTCTACTAAAATTGCGGCATAAATCAATTGCACATTCATTGCACAAATTGCACAATGTCTGCAAGACAACCTATCTCTTTTGGTAGAACATTTAACTGCGTTTGCGACCTTTAGCTACGGGTACTGCGGCCCAAGGGTCTTCGGGCCAGGAGTGCTTTGGATACCTGCGTTTGAGTTCCTTTTTTACTTCGTGGTAGGTATTGTTCCAAAAGCTTCTTAGGTCTGAGGTTACTTGTACGGGTTTAAAGCCGGGCGATAACAAATGCATCACTACAGGTGTTTTGTCGGCATTGATGGTGGGCGTATCGCTAAGACCAAATACTTCTTGTAGACGAACTGCCAAAACGGGAGTTTCGCCATGGGCAAAGTATTCAATTTCTATAAAAGAGCCACTGGGTACTTCGAGCTTTTGTGGCGCCAATTGGTTCAGGTCTAATTGTTTTTGATAAGGCAAGTGGTTAAACAAAGCCTGCGCCAAATCTAGCTTTTTTAGGTCGTCTGGTTTTTTAATTTGATTGAGATAAGGTCCGAGCCATTCTTTGTTTTGTAACAACAAGGTATGGGTACTTACATCTGGCCAATCTGAGGCATTGTTCCATTTGCGCAAACTCAGAATTCTGTTTTGCAATTGCTTCATGGTATCATTAAAAGAGAGCAAGTTTTCTCCTTCAGTTTTTAAGGCTTCCGAGATAGCATCTACCAAGTGTTTTGGGTCAGGTGCGGGCAGTGGTTTAGATTGTAAAACAATGCTTCCAATGCGCAAATCCTTTGTGGCAATGAGTCCGCCTTTGCGGGTATCCCAAGTAATCACTTCCTTCTCTTTCACCAAGCTCCTAAGGTCGGTAGGATTTAAAGGAGCTGCCAAGAAAATCTTGCCCAAGCCATCGCGCGTATCCATATGTGCAACCGCCAACCAAGGCTCATGTGCCAAATCATCTTTATGACCGGCTGCAGCATATTTTCCATTCGACAATTGAAACTGCGCATTGTTGCCAGGACGCGCACATGCTATTCTTTCTGGGTAAGCATGGGCAATGAGCAGGCCTGTTTCAAAAGGGTCTACTGGGGCATTGCTCACCTCTACTTGAAGCAATTTTCTATACGATTCTGCTACCTTTTCTATGCGCGCAAAATTCTTGCCTAGGGCATTGTTTTTTCTTGCTCTGCGCAAAGCCTCAACTCGTAAGTTGATATCTATGCCCGATTCTCTGGGCAGTGGATCGCGCTCTTCTAATACGGCAGCAACATCGCTTGCCAATTGAATGGTATGATCTTCCTTGGCAAGAAGCAACATATGGGCAATGCGTGGGTGACAAGCCAGCTTGTGAATTTGCTTGCCATGCTCGGTAATGCGGCCATTCTCCAAGGCACCCAATTGGTGCAGCACCTCACTGGCTTGGGCCACATGTGCCCTTGGCGGATTGTTGAGCCAGCTCATTTGTTCTAAGTTCACAATGCCCCATTGCGCCATATCTAAAACCAGCGAAGCTAGATCGGCCTCCATAATTTCTGGGATGCGATGTTGCGGTAGTCTATCGTGCGTGGCTTTGGTCCACATGCGGTAACAAACACCTGCACTTAATCTTCCTGCTCTGCCCGCACGTTGGTCGGCACTATCTTGAGCTATTTGAACGATTTCTAACCTGCTCAATCCGCTTTTTGGATCAAAGCGTTGCATCTTGGCGAAGCCTGTATCTACTACTACTTTCACGCCCTCTATGGTTAAACTTGTTTCGGCAATGGAAGTGGCCAGAACAATTTTACGTTTGCCATGTTTGTTGGGCATAATGGCTGCATACTGTTCATGTTGCGGCAAGATTCCGTACAAAGGATGTATGGCAAATTGGTTGAGGTCTGCTTTAAGCAATTCTGCGGTTCTTCGTATTTCTCCTTCGCCAGGAAGGAAGACCAAAACATCGCCCTCATGATTTCTGGTGGCCTCTACTACAATTCTGGCTGTGGTTTCTGGCAAGAGACGTTCATCTTGTTGACCCACATATTTTATTTCTACCGGGTATTGCTTGCCTTGACTGGTTGATACAGGAGCCTTAAGTAAGGTAACCAGTTGAGGCATGTTTAAGGTAGCACTCATAACCACCATGCGCAGGTCGGGCCTAAGCACTTGTTGGGTTTCTCTGCAGAGAGCCATGGCCACATCTGCATGGATGCTACGTTCGTGAAACTCATCAAAAATAACCATGCCATATTCTTCTAGGGCATTGTCTGATTGCAGCATGCGGGTAAGGATTCCCTCTGTTACTACTTCAATTTTTGTTTGACTGCCAATGCGGTTATCGAAGCGTATTCTGTAACCCACAGTTGCACCCACTTCCTCGTTGAGCAATTCTGCCATGCGCATGGCAATGCTGCGAGTGGCCAATCTGCGCGGCTCTAGCATGATGATTTTTTTTCCTTTGAGGTAATGAGCATCTAGCAAGGCAAGCGGCAGCAAAGTGCTTTTTCCGGCACCTGGAGGCGCTTGAATAATAAGGGTATTGTTTTGAATGAGCTTTTCTTTTACCTCATGAATAATTTCGGTAACGGGAAGTTGTATGGAGAATGGATCGAACGACACAGTTGATTTTACTTAAGGTTGCGAATTTAGGTGGGAATGTTTGTACGCCCAATTAATTGAAAAATAAAATTAACAAAGTGAAATAGGTAGTTTGAATAAGAATGATGCCTATTAAAATCAAGTTTTGAATGGGTATAGAGAATGTTTGTTTATTTATTAATTTGCTCCAAACTTATCTTTGGTTCAGACCGAAAAAAATTGATTAGCAAATGAATAATAGTAACCATGTTTGGAGCTTCTCTACTGTTGGGGGAGTTAAACGAGTAAATTTAGAAACAGGGGCAGATTTACTTGCCTTGGAGCAATTGGATCAGAAATTATGGACAGCTTTAAGTTGCCCAGTGAGTGGTTTGGAAATTGACTCAAAAACATTGGCTTTGATAGATTCTGATGGTGATGGACATATTAGGGTTCCAGAGATTTTGGAGGCTGTAAAATGGCTTACTTCCATGTTGAAAAATGCAGATGATATTTTAAAGCAGGGAGCTACTTTGCCATTAAGTGCCATAAATGTTGAAACCGAGGCTGGCAGGGCAATTTTGGAGAGTGCTAAAATTATTTTGCAAAATTTAGGTAAGGCAGATGCCACCGAAATTGGGGTAGAAGATACCTTAGATTTTGTGCGAATTTTTGCGGGTACTCAGTTTAATGGAGATGGCATCATTACAGAGGATAGCACGGAGGATGCTGACTTGATTTCTTTGATAAAAGATATCATGGCATGTGTAGGCTCAAAGGCAGATAGGGGAGGCAAAGAGGGCATAGATTTGGAGTTGTTAAATGCTTTTTATGTGGCATGTGAGGCGTATGATTCTTGGTTGCGTATTTCTGAAGGCAAGGCCGCAGAGGTGCTTCCATTGGGAGCGCATACTGCTGCTGGATATGAGAAATGGCAAGGGTTGCAAGCCAAGATAGATGATTATTTTTTACGCTGTAAGTTAGCTGCTTTTGATCCGCAAACTGCAGAAGCCTTGAACCAATTGAGTGCACGTGTAGAATCTATTGCAGCCAAAGATTTAAATGTTTGCAAGGAAGAGATAAGCGGCTATCCCTTAGCCAAGATAGAGGGTGGTAAAGCATTACCCTTAGAGGGCGGTCTGAACCCAATGTGGGAGGCGGCTATTTTTGATTTTAGCAAAGAGGTTGTTGCGGTTCTTTTCCCGGGAAGTAAAACCTTAACGGAAGAAAATTGGAGAGATATTTCTGCACGTTTTGATGCTTATGCCAATTGGCTAGATATGATGTCGGGCAAAGAAGTTGAGGCATTAGGAATACAAAGAGTGCGTGAAATTTTGGAGCATGCAAAAGGCGATCAATTAAAAGGCTTAATAGAAAAAGATTTAGAGTTAGCAGACGAAGCCGGACAAATAATTTTGGTGGATCAATTGGTGCGTTATTACAGAGATTTGTTTCAGTTGTTGAAGAACTTTGTGACGTTTTACGATTTCTATACACCCGGTAATAAAGCAATTTTTCAGGCAGGAACTTTGTACATAGATCAACGCAGTTGTACTTTATGTATTAAGGTAAATGATATGGGAAGGCATGATTCGATGGTGGCTATAAGTGGTATGTTTTTAATTTATTGCAAATGTGTTTCTAAAGCTACCCAGCAAGAAATGATTATTGCAGCTGCGTTAACAAATGGGGATATAGACAATTTGATTGTTGGCAGGAATGCCATTTTTTATGACAGGGATGGTTTGGATTGGGATGCAGTTGTGATAAAGATTGTAGATAATCCAATAAGCATACGACAAGCGTTTTGGACTCCGTATAGAAAGATATCTAAGTTTATTAATACGCAAGTAAACAAGTTTGCTTCTGCGCAAGATGATAAGGTGCAAGCACAGGCTACTTCTAACATAGAAAAGAAGGCTGGCGAGGCAGATGCACATGCAAACAATGCTGTAGCTAACAAGCAAATTGTGCAGGTTCAAACAGCAGAGCCAGAAAAGCCATTTGACATTGGAAAATTTGTAGGGATTTTTGCTGCTATAAGTTTGGCATTGGGTGCTTTGGGAGCGGCTTTAGGAAGTTTGGTGGCTGGAATATTGGGCTTAACTTGGTGGAAGATTCCATTGGCACTTTTGGGCCTACTTTTATTGATTTCTGGTCCCTCTATGTTAATTGCTTATTTAAAATTAAGGAAGCGCAATTTGGCACCTATTTTAGATGCCAATGGTTGGGCAATAAATGCCAGGGCAACAGTAAATATTAGCTTTGGCAATTTGCTTACTCAGACCGCTACTTTGCCATTAAATTCAAAAATAAATTTGAATGATCCATTTAAGAAAAAGGGCACTCCAATTTGGAAGGTGATTTTAGGGATTTTGATTTTAGGAGGTACTGTGTTATTTACCTTGAAAAGGTTTGGAATCTTACACTTGTGGTAGGTAAGCAACCTGAGGAATATCATAGTTAATTCCTTTTATTTTAGTTACCTTTACTTTTTAATTCTAACGCTATGGACGATCGCTTAAAAAGCTTGTTATATATGGGTGTTGGACTAGCATCTACTTCCAGGAAAGCGCAGCTTTTGCTTGAGAAAATGGAGATGGAAGGGCAGTTAAGTGAGGAAGAAGGTAAACGCATTGTGGGTGAAATAATTCAGGGTGTAAAAAGTGAGGGTTCCCATTTAAAGGATGATGCTATGCGTTATTTTCACGAAGTCTTAAATGAAATAGATACGCCTAGCAAAAAAGAGTTTTTCCTGCTTCAAAAACGGGTCGAGAAACTAGAAATGATTTTAAAGGAAATGGGTCATGACATTTAAACACCTCAAACGCTATAAGCAAGTTTTGCAGGTTTTAATGCGTCATGGACTCGATGATTTATTGGCCCATTCTAGTCTGCAAAAGTTTCTTCCCAAAGTTCGATTTCACCGTCAGGTAAAAGGAAAAATCCTTACCATTACCCACACGCGTTTTGAGCGAATCAGAATGGCCATTGAGGAATTGGGCCCAACCTACATCAAATTTGGTCAGATTTTAGCTAATAGGCCCGATATTCTGCCTGCAGAGCTCATTGCAGAACTCAAGAAACTGCAAGATGCTGTTCCTTGTTTTGCTTTTGAAGATGTAAGGTCCATTATCGAGAAAGATTTAAATGGCACATTAGAGGAAGTTTTTCACTCCTTTTCAGAACAACCCATTGCCAGTGCAAGCATTGCCCAAGTGCATAAAGCAATATTGCATACAGGCGAGGTGGTGGTGGTAAAAGTGCAACGCCCAGATATGGAGGAAATCATTGAAGAGGACCTAAAAATATTGGGTGAGCTTGCAGAAATTGCTGAAAACAACTTCCCACAATTTGCCCGATATGAGCCCATTGAACTGGTAAAATCGCTCACAAAAAGCATGGGCAGAGAGCTTAATTTTTTGCTAGAAGCCTACAATATCAACCACTTTAAGCACTTGTTTAAAAACGAACCCAGCGTTTATGTGCCAGAAGTATACAGCAAATACAGCACCAGAAGGGTAATTTGCATGGAGTTTATGGAAGGCATCAAGGTAGACAAAATTGCCGAGCTGCAAGCCCAACATGTTAACCTGCACAACCTAGCAGAAATGGGCTTATTCATCTACTTCCAGCAAATATTCCGCTACGGTTTTTTCCATGCAGACCCACATCCTGGCAATGTAATGGTGCTAAAAGATGGCAGAATTTGCCTCATCGATTTTGGCATGGTAGGCACCATGAATAGAAAAGATAAAGAGGCCTTCAAAGACTTTATCATTGCTATTGCCAAAGGCGACTTGCGCAACCTCACAGATGCCATAGAGGCACTAACCAAAGGCAAACGCGTTACGGGCAAAGAAGAATTAGAGTACGATATCAGCATACTCATAGAAGAATTTCCGCCAGAAACCATCGATGAGCGCAATATGAGCGAAATTGTAGACCGCCTCCAAAAGATTATCTACAAGCACAAATTAAGCTTTAGCAACGATTTTTTCTTGCTCCTCAGAACCCTTGTCATACTCGATGGAATAAGCAGGCAATTAGACCCATCATTTAATACTTTGGAAAGAATAAGGAAACATTCTATGCGCTTATTTGAAGAAGGATTAGAGCCCAAGAATTTATTGAAAACAGCGCTTCACGAAGTAGTAGAAATTTGGGATTTTGTAAGGGTTTTACCAAGAGATGTTCGCAGCATTATTAACCGCTTAAAAGAGGGCAAAGTAAAGCTAGAATTTCTCGGTCTGAACCAACTCGTACATACCCTTGATGTGGTGGCCAATAGATTGTCGGCAGCCATTATTCTTGCAGCCATGATCTTAGGTTCGAGCCTAGTGGTCTTGTCGCATATACCTCCCTTGTGGAACGGTATTCCTATCATTGGCTTAATTGGAATTATCGTTTCTGGAATCTTTGGCTTTATGATGTTATTCTCAATTTATAGAAAAGGCAAATACTAACAATAAAAATTATGGACACAAACAAAATGACCGACCAAATGAAACAATTTGTTTCCGATTGGCAAAAGCGCATGGAAGAAATGCAAATGCAATTCTCTTTAGGTAAAATGGATGCTGGAGATGCATTCGAAAAACAAAAAGAGCAGTACCGCAATTCTTTGGTAACGCTAAAAGAAAACCTAGACAAGGCAACAGATGTGGCAGAAGATAAACTTGCCGAAATGAAAGTGAAAATTGAAGAATTGCGCTTGCAATTGGCACTTGGCAAGGCAGATGGCATGGATGCGTTTGAAGAACAAAAGAAGAAAATAGAATTGGCCATGCACGAATTATACGTTGCAGGCAAAACCAATTTTAATGAATCTTATGCTAAAAGCATCACCTTGTTCGATCAAAATGCAGACGCATTTAAAACAGGTTTAGAGATTATAAAACTACAATTCTCTTTGGCAAAAATGGATGCCAAGGATGAATTTGCAGAGAAGCAAAAAGAAATTGGAGAAAAGCTTGTAGAGCTTAACCAGCAATATAAAACCATTCAGGCAACTACCATGGAAAACATGGAAGCTATGAATAGCCAATTGCGCGATAATTTTGAGAAAATGAAGGCCTTCGCAGAAGGTTGGATGAAGAAATAATTTAGCTTACAGCAGATTCATTGGCCACCGCATCAAATTCAGAAATGGTGTGGAACACAATATCTGGGTAATCTGTTTTAGATAAAGTAACATTCCATTCGCTCTCGGCAAGGAAGACAGGATTGCCTTCTTTGTCGCGCGCAATGGCGTACGACTTTCTTTGCATAAAGGTTTCCAGCATCAATTTATTGGTGCTGGTAATCCAGAATGCCTTATAAAATTTAAGCGGAATAAACGCACATTTCGCGCCATATTCATGCTCTAGCCTAAACTGTATTACCTCAAATTGAAGGTCGCCCACCGTACCAATAATCTTCCTATTACCAGGCTCCTGAATAAACAATTGCGCCACACCCTCTTCGCTTAATTGTGAGATACCTTTTTCCAATTGTTTGGTCTTCATGGGATCGCGGTTTTCTAGCTCCTTAAAAATCTCGGGCGAAAAGCTCGGTATGCCTTTAAAATGGAGGTTTTCACCTTCCGTTAACGTATCACCAATTTTAAAATTACCACTGTCGTACAAACCAATAACATCGCCAGGATATGCTTCACTTGCCAATATTTTTTCATTGGCCATAAAGGTGGCGGGATTGGCAAATTTCAACTTCTTGCCCGTACGGGTATGGTAGTAAAAAGTATTGCGTTCAAACTTGCCAGAGCAAATGCGCATAAAGGCAATTCTATCGCGGTGATTTGGATCGAGGTTGGCATGTATTTTAAACACAAAGCCGCTAAGCTTCGGCTCCTCGGCAGCCACCATGCGCTCGGCAGCCTCGCGGTTACGCGGACTAGGAGCTATCTCCAAGAAAGTTTCCAGCAATTCTTGTATACCAAAATTATTAATGGCCGATCCAAAGAACACAGGCGCCAACAATCCAGATTGGTATAATTCTACATCAAAAGGTTCAAAAACACCATTGATTAATTCCACGTCATCGCGTAGTTTTTTGGTGTCTTTTTCGCTTAAATAATTGGAGATTTCGGTACCCATCAAATCGGGGATATTGATTACCTCATCTGCCAATTGGGTTTTGTTGGATTCAAATAAATTAAGGCTATTGCGGAACAAATTATAAACCCCCTTAAACAATGAACCTTGGTTAATTGGCCAAGTTAAAGGTCTGGTTTGGATATGTAAAGTAGCATCAATTTCCTCAATCAAATCAAAAGGATCTTTTCCCTCACGGTCCATTTTATTTATAAAAATAATAATGGGCGTATTTCTCATGCGGCAAACCTGCACCAGGCGCTTGGTTTGCTCCTCCACCCCTTTTACAGAATCCACCACTAAAATTACAGAATCTACTGCGGTAAGGGTACGGTAGGTGTCTTCGGCAAAGTCTTTGTGACCAGGAGTATCTAAAATATTAACCCGCTTGTCTTTGTAATCAAAAGCCATTACCGAGGTAGCAACAGAAATACCACGTTGCTTTTCAATCTCCATGAAATCTGAGGTTGAAGTCTTTTTTATCTTGTTGCTTTTAACGGCACCCGCTACCTGAATGGCCCCGCCAAATAAGAGAAATTTCTCTGTTAAAGTTGTTTTACCCGCATCTGGATGGGAGATGATGGCAAAGGTTTTCCGCTTATCTATTTCTTTTTTGAGACTCATGTATGCAATAAAAAGGCCCCAATATCAATTATCGGGGCCGCAAAAGTACCGCATATCTCTGGTTTGCGCAAACTATTCTAATTTGAACAGAAGTACCAAAGGTTTGCACCTTTTTTTAAAAAGGGTTATGAGTCGCTAAACCCAAATTTAATTTTTCGGTCTGAACCAATATTAATGGATTGAATTAAACGGAATAGACAGTCTTTATTTCCGATACTTAATAGGCATAAATCCCTGAAAGCAAAATAAGATTTCCTGGCATAATTAAGGACAATAATTTGTATATTTGAGCAGTGGCAAAACAAACAAAATATTATTTAGGAGTTGAAATTGACAAACTAACAAATAGTATTGTAAATACCATTTCGGGTGATAGTTTCCCAACAGATGTTCACCCAATATCTAAAGTTGATTTAAAAAACATCACCAAGAAGAAAGGTTGGCTTTTTAATTGGGCAAGTGAAAGTAAACTTGCTGACCGACGTGTTTTCAAGTTAACAATCCGCAATAATCCTGAAATCATTCAAGGGCTTTTAAGTATTAGCGACTTGAACGATCACATTTACTTGCACCTTATTGAAAGTTCTCCTTTCAACTTAGGAAAAAACAAACTTTATGAAGGTGTTCCTGGCAATTTATTTGCATTTACTTGTAAGACTTCTTGGGATCAAGGTTATCAAGGTTTCATCTCTTTCACCTCCAAGACAAAGTTGGTAGAACATTATGAAAAAACATTAGGAGCTACTCATATTGGTGGACAAAAAATGGTAATATTCCCCAAAGAAGCCTTAAAACTTATTAGAAAATATTTTCCAATTTAAAAATGATTAACATGGGATACATCAAAGAACCAGCAGGAATTGACTTCGTAGTTGACTCAACGCCATTAACGATTGAAGACAGAAAAAAAATAAGTGAAATTATTGCATATTACAAAGCAACTGGACGAAAAAAATTATTGTCAACGCCTGCTAAACGACCTCAAATGAAAGCTAAAAGTAAGAAGGTAGTTGCTTAAATAAAATTGTATTTCAGTAACAAAATGAAGCAATGGGCAATTTCACAGTGGCAAAATTGTGAAGGAATAAATAAACCGCAGATGTTATAAAACAAAAAATCCCGCAAGTGTTATAATGAAATACTTGCGGGATTTTATTTAAAAGTCAATTTCAAAATTTACAACCCAGTTTCTTTTAGCTATTCTGCTTTGTGTTTACTGTTGAATTTGGTAGCTTTTATTTTTTCTTTTTATCATTGAGTTTTCGGGGCTGATTTATCTCTTTCAACGTATCTTTTGCATTAAGGGCAGTAACTACTTTTTTACCAATTTTCAGAATATCCCAATTTAAGGTATTGCTCCAATGCCCTGTCTATACTCAACTCGGGATCCTGCATTTCCTCTAATCTTTCTGAAGCTACTTGTGCTAACCAAAGTTTAAATGGCTCTGCTTTGGGTGATGGAATAGATTGAATTAAACGGAATAGCTGCTCGGTATCGGCTACATCGGTGTCCCGCATTTTACCATCTTCTGCAATCATTTTCAACTGTCCGATTTTTTCGGACACTTCACTGCCTTCCCTTTTCAGCTTGGCTTTCAGGTCGCTCCAGTATTTTCTTGGAAGGTCTGTTTCCGTGAGTATTTCAATTACATCTACAATTGAGATATACCATTTCTCTTGGTCGGCATTACAAATTGCACCTTGGGAGCTTGAAAAGAAATTATTTATTTGTAGTTCGTAGGCTTTCTTTTATGCTATTTCAATTTCTTTTTATCCTTAGCAGGTCGTAAAAAGTTCTCTCCAGTTACCACATTTTTACCCGTTTTTGCTTCTAATTCTTTTCTTGCATTTTTGGCTACTGCACCACCTTTTTTGCTGGCTTCAGCATTTTCTTTTAATCCTTTTGCCTTTGTTGTTTCTGCTATTTGTCTTGTAGAAAGTTCTGCCAATGCAGTAAATATCAATTCCGCTTCACTCATATGGTCTCTAAGGTTTTGAGATTTTAAACCCTTTAACTCCTTATGGTTCTTGACGGTCAATCCTGTCTATTCTAGATGAATGATATTCGTTAATGCCGCAAACTCATCTCCTTTTTTTACGCCACTTTCTTGCCAATAGTCAGTTAGCTTGTTTCGGGTCTCTTGCCCTGTCATTCGTTGCTGAATCCATTTTTCGCTTCTGCCCAATTTTTGCCAGTTTTCTCTGGCTCTGTCTATGCTTTGGCTGGAATCGTTTATTTCTTGCAACCTTTCGTAACCTACTTTAGCAAGCCATTGCTTAAAGGGTTCTGCTTTAGGGGAAGGGATGGATTGAATAAGGCGAAAAACATCTTCAACATTGCCCACATCCGTGAGTCGAAGTTTGCCATCTTCGGCTTCCAGTTTCAACTGGTTACAATTTGTAACCGTTTCATTTCCTTCTTTTATGAGCCTACTTTTCAGCATTTTCCAATAGTTTCTTGCTCTTTCCACCGTGGGCTGCTCAGTTAAAATGCCAACAATATCTACTATGCTGAAATACCAAATTTCTTTATCGGCATCGTATAGGCTACGCACCTTTTTATTCTCAAAGATTTTTATACCGCTCATGGTTGCTGTTATTTTTCTTCAATAATTTTTATTTCCTCCTCTGTCAACTCGTAAAGTTGGTAAACCATTTTTTCTATTTGTAAAAGCGTTTATCAAGGCTGTTGCTATCATTGTTGAATGGGAGTTTTAAAAGATGTTCTGGCGACAATAGTTTGAATAAGGCAATTAGCCAATTATCGTCTACTTTATCGGCATTTCGAAATGGTTTTTGAAAGTCCTGAATGTTAAAGTAAGTAAATTCAATATCAGATGTAATGCTATCGATATATGGCTCCGCAATTTGTTTGTAGAAAAAATCTGTTTTGATTTCTGCCAAACGGCCATCCTCAAAGTCCTTGAATTGTTTTACGAGATTAGTTTTGAAACCTTCAATTTCAGGTCTATTCGGCTTTACCTTTAAAAAGGCTTTGTTCAGGGCTTTTCTAGGTTTCAATTCTTTTAAATCCATCTACAAATTTTTTTCAGTCGGTTAAATTACACTTTATCTAATTATTCTCCTTATATATGTTCGCAAAAATGGCGCTTAGAATTTTGCCAAAAGGGGTGCTTTTATTTCGCAGGGCAAGCCAAATTAGTTATCATATTTAATTTTAAAAGGATGCAAGTAAAAAAAACCAAACAACCAATTTCACAGTGGCAAAATTGTGAAGGAATAAATAAGCCTCAGGTGTTATAAAACAAAAAATCCCGCAGGTGTTTAATATTACACTTGCGGGATTTTATTTAAAATTCAATTTCAAAACTTACAAACCAGTTTCTTTTAACAATTCTGTTTCGCTTATCATGCCCTTGTGCGACCATACCATTTTGCCGTCTTTGTATAGTTCCATGTAAGGTATGCCATCAATTCCTTTTTGCTGAACCAATGCCTCATTCTCGTCTGCATCTATCTTTAGAATAATTAATTTGTCTTTTTTGTCTGAACCAATTTTATCTAAAATAGGCGATAATACTTTACAAGGTTTGCACCAAACCGCATTAAAATCTACCAACACAAATTTGTCGCTGGTAACTGCTTTTTGATAATCTTCCATAGTCAGGCCCGCAGCTTTTACTGGCGCTGCATCGCCCGTTACTACAGGTTTGCCAGCATTGTTCCACGACATCATTCCGGGCATTTCGTATATAGTATCAAAGCCATTGCTGCGCATGGTGGAAACTGCTCCGGCACTTCTGCCACCCGATTTGCAATACACAAAAACAGGTTTCGTTTTATCGAGCTCTTGTATGCGTTGTTCAAAATCAGAACCGTTTACGTCTATGTTTATGGCATTTGCCACATGTCCGCTTGCAAACTCACCGGGTGTGCGCACATCCACAATTTGTGCGCCTGGTGTTTTGGCTACCAATTGCTCAAATTCATCGGGAGAAACTTTACCTCCCTTGCCCGCTGGTGCTTGGTTACATGCTGCAAAACTCAGTGCAAATGCAAGCACAATTAAACTCACTACTTTATTCATATATTTTATCTTATACCTATTTATAATCCTCTTGGTGCATCCTACTCAATGAAGAAACAACAATACATCAAATTTGTTGGTTCGGCCCAAATAGTTTTTGAAGCACCCTAGTTGCTACTATTTAACTTCTGTATAGCTAATGTCTTTGATGTTGTCATCTTCTTTCTTGCTTACTGGCACAGCGCATCCTTGTGGTCCGCAACAGCCAATATTAAGCAAGGCCTGACCCAAGAACAGGGCGCCAAAAGAGCCCAAAAGAATATCCTTTGCCTCCCACGATTGAAACATTACCGTGAGGGCCAAAGCAATTTTAAGCACTTTAATAAGCGTCCAATTGCTCTTTAAATTGGCTATGCTAAATGTTCCCATTAGTTTTGCATGGCATTATTCACACTTAACCATGAGCCGCCATTATCGCAATTGATGCCATGCTGACGTAAAAAGCCTGTTGCTTGCATGCTTCTACCACCCGAGGCGCAGCACAAAATAACCTTCTTCATTGATTTAAACTCTTCTACTCTTTCTGGAACTTCATTCAAAGGAATATTGATACTTCCTGCTACATGTCCGCCCATAAATTCCATAGGTGTTCTTACGTCAACTATTTTAACCTCACCTGCTTTTACTTGATTTGCTAAATTCTCCATTGGTATTTTATTTATTTGCTGGCAAAGGTAAAGTGCGTTCAAAAATATTTGTGTGATATTTGTTACACGTGTTTATTTCTTTGCTTTCTTCATTTTATTGTCGTCATCAAATTGACCGCGTTGCAAAGTTTTGGCCTTGTACAGCTCAAACCTAGTAGGAGTCTGCTCTGCGGGCCATACATTATTGCTTTCTTGTATGTCTGCAGTTTCTTTAAAAGGATCTATGCGCACTGATTTTACGGCCTTATTCTTGACAAAAGTTTTGGTCACCTGCTGCTCATCTTTGCGCCATATATAGGCACTTATGCGATCTATTTCGCTTGTTCCATCTTCAAAATTCCATTGAATAATAATGGGCATTACCAATCCACCTACATTGCTAAAATGCAATTCATAATAATAGTTGCCTTTGTATTTTTCGAACTCCGTTTCCGTAATAGGGGTAATGTTTTCGTACCTATTTACAGTCTTGGGAGCGCTTGTGTCTACTGGCTCTAACTCTTCTTTATAGTAATAGTAAAAATCGCGCAGCGAAGTATCTTGGTCCACCAAAAACTTCATGCCCGACTCTAAATTTCTTTGACGCGATACATGAATAAAATCTTTTTGTGCGCGCGCTGCTCTGTTGCGCACCTTGTCTTCTCTTACCAAAGGCTTGCTGGGAACATCCACCGTAAAACACAGCACACTATCTAAGGAAATGTCTACTGGCTCTATATCATAAAACCAACCCCGCCAGAACCAATCTAAATCTACGCCAGAGGCATCTTCCATGGTTCTAAAGAAATCTGCCGGAGCAGGATGTTTAAAAGCCCAACGCCTGCAATATTCTTTAAATGAATA
The DNA here is from genome assembly GCA_044370475.1 of Bacteroidia bacterium. GTDB lineage: Bacteria > Bacteroidota > Bacteroidia > UKL13-3 > UKL13-3 > B1. The sequence goes on along the minus strand of JBILVK010000005.1, from coordinate 19,954 downwards.
ATCAAACAACTCTCTTCCCATTACCGTTTCACGCAAAATATTTAGCGCCGTAGCTGGCTTTCCATAAGCGTTTGAACCAAATTGATTAATGTTCTCACTATTGGTCATGATGGGCTCTAATTGGTCTTTTGGTAAGCGCATATAATCTACCATTTTGTGTGCCGGACCTCTATTTGAAGGATAATTGTTGTCAAATTCTTGTTCGGTTAAGAACTGCACAAAAGTATTTAAACCCTCATCCATCCAGCTCCAATTGCGCTCATCAGAATTAATAATCATGGGAAAGAAATTATGTCCAACCTCATGAATAATTACACCCAGCATGCCATGTTTGGTGCGCGATGAATAGGTACCATCTTCCTCGGTTCGGCCAAAATTAAAACAGATCATAGGGTACTCCATGCCATTGGCCGCTTCCACACTAATGGCCACAGGGTATGGATAGGCAATGGTATGCTTAGAATACACGCGCAAAGTATGTGCAACGGTCTTGGTAGAGTAGCGCCTATACAGGCCATACGCTTCTTTGGGATAATAACTCATGGCCATTATTTTTTTGCCCTCAATGGTCACAGGAACCGCATCCCACACAAATTTGCGCGAACTGCCCCAAGCAAAATCACGCACATTTTGTGCTTTATATTTCCATGTTTTATACGTGATGGTATCGGGTTTTGTTTCACGCTGCTTGGCCTCATTTAAGGTCACAACTTCAATAGGTTCCTCCGCAACATTTTGGCCATTTAGCTGCTGCGCCTTGCTCCATCTTTCTAATTGCGCCGCCGTAAGTACCTCGGCATAATTGCTACAAGTACCAGTAGCCGCCACCACATGATCGGCCGGAACTTGCATGTTCACCTCAAAGTTTCCAAACACCAAAGAGAACTCGCCCCTGCCCGTAAACTGCTTGTTGTTCCAGCCTTGGTAATCGCTATAAACACACATACGCGGGTACCATTGGGTAATGGTAAAAGTGCAATTACTATCTGAACCAAAGCGCTCATAACCGCCACGACCACCAATCTTCATGCGCTCTGGCAACTTATAGTTCCACTTTATTCTAAAACTAAACTTCTGTTTTGATTTAAGCGGCTTTGCAAGTTCTATGCGCATCATGGTATAATTGATGGTGTACTTGAGCGGCTTGCCTAGCGAATCGGTAACCGAAAGTATGTTTACACCATATCCTTGCAAGTTCTTTTTTGGGTCCAAACCATCAAGCTGATTGGTGGTAAGCGGGTAAGATTTTTCGCTGCCATCAAACAAGATAGACTCTGCATTTGGACTATGTTGGTTTTCGTCGAGTTGCAACCAAAGGTAAGTGAGCACATCGGGCGAATTGTTGTGGTAAGTAATTTGTTCCTCGCCATGGAGACGCAAATCTTTTTCGTCGAGCCTAGCATTGATTTTATAATCTGCCTGTTGCTGCCAATAGCTTGCTCCGGGTGCGCCAGATGCGGTTCTATAGGTATTGGCATCTGGCAATATGGTGCCCAGCTGCTCAAACTTATTGCCATGTTTAGATTGCGGATTGTTTCTTATATTTTGTGCAAGAACCGCGTTAAGGGTAAGGCAAGCCATTACCATAAAAAGGAAATATTTATTCATGTTTTAGGTGGTTAATAATTTAAATCTATCAATGAGCATAAATAGTGATACCACCAATGCAACTATTGAAAAACTAAGCGTAATGTATTTTTGTGGCAATTTCAGTGTAATTGTCCAAACGGCAATAATGCCTAAGATGCAAGCGAGAATAATTATTTGTCCAAACTCTATACCCAGGTTAAAAGAGAATAGTGGAAACGCCAAAGATTCTGTTTTGCCCAACATGGCGCGCAAGAGGGTAGAGAATCCCAAGCCGTGAATGAGTCCGAATAAAGTGGTGAGGCCATAATTTACCCATTTGCTAGCGCCTTGGTTCGGACCAAAATTGCTGATATTTTGTACTGCCAGAATAAGGATGCTGAGCGCAATTAGCCATTCTACGGCAGCGGTGTTTGGACTAAAAATACCGAGGACACTCAGGGCTAAGGAAATGCTGTGACCAACGGTAAATGCAGTGATGAGCCATAATAGGTGTTTGCTTTGTTTAAAAGAATAGGGCACGCAAAGCACCATGAGAAACAAGATATGATCGTATCCTGTTAAGTCGGTGATGTGCGTAATACCTGTACTAAACCAAAGCCAAAAGTTCTGCATTCTTTTCTATATTTGAAGAAATGCAAACTAAAAAAAATAATTTGATTCTCTTGCTACTTTTGTGTGCTAGCGCAGTGAGTTTATCATTTGTAGAAACCGCTCATCCTTTTTATTTAAGTTCTACTGAGGTAAAAGTAGATACCAAGAAGAAAAAGCTTGAGGTGAGTTGTAAAATTTTTACAGACGATATACAGCAGGCATTGGCACAAATACAACATCAGAAAATTGATTTGGCAAGCAAAGATGCCAATAACAAAACATTGTTAGAATCTTATCTGAAGGCGCATTTGGCAATAAGCTTGGGAAAGCAGAAACTTGCTTTAACTTGCATAGGTTATGAGGTAGAGGAGGAGGCGATTTGGTGCTATTTGGAAGCGCCATTTAAACAAGCTGCAACAGAATTGTATATTGAGAATTCTATTTTATGTAAAGAGATTTCGGGACAAACAAACTTGGTGCATGTGGCATTTGACGGAGCTCCGAGTGTAAGTCATAAATTAGTTTGTCCAGAACAAAGCATGGTTTTTAGAAAGTAAGTTTGATGTTTTTGGTGTGATCATTTTTATAAAAAATAGAATATGAAAAGTTTAAAAGTATTGATATGTGTGGTTGCTGTGCTAAGTGCATGTAGCAACCCAGAACCAAAGGCAACGGTAGCGCCAACAGACACTGAAAAAGCTGTGGTGGGAGGAGACAAAGATGCACATGGATGCATAGGTTCGGCAGGGTACCAATGGAGTGAATTGCGAGGCGAGTGTGTGCGAATTTTTGAAGTGGGTGTTCCATTTGCAGCTTACGGCAGCAACAAGGATGAGACTTTGGCAGCCTATGTAATTTATGGCAAAGATGAGGAAACGGCAGAAGCTTTTATTCCGCAATTAGACCATTCGGTTTTGTTGGAGAGGAGTGAAGTTAAGGCTGGAAATTTGGAGACTGTTTTATATGAAAATAAGCTGGAGCGTTTGCGCATTGTGAATATAAAAAACCAAGATTTTATCCAATTGAATGCCGATATTATTTTTATGAAAACGAGCAATGACAGAACAAAAGAATAATCCCTTACATGGCATTACCTTGGAGCAAATGCTCACTTTTTTGGTAGAAACCATGGGCTGGCCCTATTTGGGTGAGGCGGTAAATATCAATTGCTTTCAGAAGAATCCAAGTATTAAATCTAGTTTGGCATTCTTGCGCAAAACGCCATGGGCGCGGGCTAAGGTAGAGAGTTTGTATTTATATGTGAAACGCGATTTAAAAAGAGCCGAGCGGTTTTTGGGTGATGCTGCACATGATGAAAATTAAGCAGAAGCTTTATATATTCGAAAGATAATTTATTGTTATGAACCTACTATTTTCTTTGTTATTTTCTTTGCTTTGGTCTGAACCAAGCAATGCTATAAACGCTGTTTCAATGCATGGCTTTGCGCTTGCCAAAATTGATACCGTAAAGTCGGTAGCAGTTGTTAAATCGCAATTCTTGGCCATAGATGCCAAAAGGAAGAGCCTATCGATTTACTCACCAACAACCAAAGTAGAAGGCACTGCTTTTTTTGGGTATTTTGAAGGCACAAAATTGCGCATGATCAATGCTAATTTTTATACAGATACTAGCAAAGTGGAAGCCGATGAGTATGTAAATGATGCAGGAGCCTTTATTGTTATTTATGCGAAGAATTCTGTGTACGAATCGCCTTTGTCTGTTAACCCACGTACCAAGATAAAATCTATGACAGAGAATTGGTATTATTTTAACAATGAGACCCTAATTAAATGGGTTTCTGGTGGCAAGGTGGTACCCAGTGGAACGGCAGAATTTAAGAAAATGATGGCTAGCTTTAAAGCAGAGTTTCCAAAGCACAAAAAGCAGTTTTCCGATATGAACAGCTTGCAAAAAATTAAGTAATGCTGGAGCTAGTTTTTAGGCCCTATATGGCAGCAGATTATGCGGCCTGTTTGGCTGTGTTTGATAGCAATACACCACCCTATTTTGATGCTGCCGAACGCGCACCTTTTGCCCAATGGTTAATGAATAAGGGCGCTGGATTATTGGCCTATGAAAATGCCAGCTTAGACTATTATGAAGTAGCTTTGTTGGGCGATGAAATTGTGGGTTGTGCTGGCTATTATATTGTTAGTGGAGAATCGGTAGCGAGAATGGCCTGGGGCATGGTGCATAAGGATTACCACAAGCAAGGCATTGGATCGGCCCACCTAAAACACCGCATCCAATTGATGCGAAATTTGTTTCCTGGCTATACCATAGATTTAGGCACTTCGCAGCTAACATATGCCTTTTATGTGCGACATGGTTTTGTGGTGACACAATTTTTTGCCAATGGGTATGGAGAAGGTATAGATAGGTACGAAATGGTTTTGCAATTAACTTAAGTATATGGATATTTTAAAGATACCTTTTCACCAGCTTATTGGGATAAAAAAAGCGACGCTACCTGGCTATATTTTTATGTTAGAGGAGCAAGCAAATTTGTTAAATCATTTGGGTACCTTACATGCCTGTGTGCAGTTGAGTTTGGCTGAGGCAAGTGCAGGTGAATTTCTGTTGCAAGAGTTTGCTGGGGCTTCAGAAGGCTTGATTCCTGTGGTGCGCAAAACGGAGGTTAAGTATAACAAACCTGCCAATGGTTCTTTGTTTTGTAAGGCTCAATTTGTGGAGATAGATAAGCTTGCTTTTTTAAACGATTTGCAAACAAAAGGAAGGGCGCAATTGCAAGTGAAAACCGAGGTATATAATGCGGAAGGCACAAAGGTATTAAGTGCTATTTTTGATTGGTTTATTGCTAAAAGTTAGATGCCGATGAAAGTTATTTTATACATTGCTGCTAGCTTAGATGGTTACATAGCCGGACCTGGTGACGATTTGAGTTTTCTGTCAATGGTAGAAACCCCTGGTGAAGATTATGGATATGTTGATTTTACCCAATCTGTTGATACGGTAATCATGGGTAGAAAGACCTATGATTGGATAATGAAGCAAGTGCCGGTTTTTCCGCATGCTGATAAGGAGAGTTATATCCTAACGCGCACTGCTAAAGATAGCATTGGGAATACCCATTTTTATACCGGCGATTTGCGCGAATTGGTTCAGACCTTAAAAGCAAAAGGCGGTAAAAACATATTTTGTGATGGTGGTGCAGATGCTGCAAATGCTTTGTTGCAATTGGGATTAATGGACGAAATTATTATATCTACCATACCCGTTATTTTGGGTGCTGGCACCAAGCTATTTAAAGAAGGCATTCCAGAAAGGGCGCTGCAGTTGCTGGGTTCAAAATCATTTTCATCTGGCTTGATCCAAGCGCATTATAAGCTTGGATAGTAAGTTGAATTTTAAAAATACCATTATAGAAATTTAGTATGCAATATTGGAATAATAAGTGCTATTTTTGAGCTTACTTTTAAATGAATGCTATGAAATATTTAGTTGTATCTATTTTGATACTTTTAGGAATGGAAGGCGCAAAAGCCCAAGATACTTTATATAGGATAAACGGCAAAGTAATGCCAGTACAAATTATTGAAGTTACACCTACACAAGTCAAGTATAAAAATCCGGCAGGCATGGGTGGCCCTTTATTTGTATTAAGCAAATCGGAGGTTAAGCGTATTGTATATGCCAATGGAACATCAGAGCAGTTTACTGTTGCTGCGCCAGTTTCAGAGGGCTCTAAGGTATGGGGAGATGCGCCGCGCGAGGATCCATTCCGAACCAATTTTAACAGACGCATGATTCAATTAAATGTCCCCGATTATTTTGCAGGTTCTCTTACCTTGTCTTATGAGTATTTTACTAAAACTGGTGATTACAGTGTTCGCGTGCCTGTATCGCTTGGATTGTATGCAATTGGTTTAAACAAGTATGCTGTTTTAGAGGCTCAATATGGAAGGCAAGGATATTACAGAGAGAACAAGAAATTTAGTACGGGTGTTGACATTAATTATTTTCCAAATGGGCAAGGAAAGGTAAGGTATTTTGTAGGACCATCCATAGAATTTGGATGGTTTGATTATTTAGATTTTGGCTCTGTAGGCAATTATCCGTATGTGAAAGTGGATGAGAGAATGGGGGCTAATTTTCAGTCGCTTTTATTGCAAAATGGCTTTTTGTTTCAGCCTTCTTCCAACTTTAATTTTTCTTTAACCATAGGCATGGGTTATACACGAACTCGGTTTATGCACAACGATGTATTAAATGAGCATCCTGGGGATATTTATGTAGAAAATATGCATGATTTTGCCTTTAGGGCAGGGATGAATGTTGGATATAGATTCTAAGTTCTTACGCGTGAGTATCCAAGCTAAATCGGGTTTAAGAAAGGTGTTAAAGGCGCTTCGGTTCGGACCGAAATTTGCAATTTTTGTTTTGTTACCTGCGATGTTGTTGACCTTGCAAGGTTGTCACTATTTTAAGATTGCTGCTACCACAACTGATGGTACCGAGGTTGATGGTGCAGTGCGGCGCGACAAATATATTGTGGTGCATACAGACAATGGTGTGTGGCATTTATCCTACCCAGAGGTTGATAAAACAAACAGTTTGCTTACAGGGAAAATGACTCCTTTGGGAATAGATCATGAGTTTTATAAATTGGCCAAGAGGCGGCATGGAAATAGGTATAAATATAGGTCGGGAGACCCCAGCACGGAGGTGCATTTGTATATCAACGAATATTCTGTGGATAGCTTAAATTTTGTTGTTATTCCTTTGGATGGCATTAAGCGTTTGGATGTGTATGGCAAGGAAAAGGGCAAAACAATTGTAACATATGTAGTAGGAATAGCTGCAAGTGCGTATGTTGGTTTTGTTGCGGTAATCTTGTTAATTTTGTTAATTATTTATTCTTAAAAGCTGGTGCCAGTAGTGTCTTTTACTGCTTTTATTGACGCACTCATTTATTTTTTTTGCCTGATTTGAACTAAGGTTTGCTGCTGCTATAAATCATGCTCAAGTTTGACTAATATCATGTTTTAAGGCTACCTATCTGAATATCTTTGATATTGGGTTACTACCTAAAGTGGCCTTTTAAATTGTAATTTATACTCCAATGGAAGTTAAAGATAAAAAAGACGGTTTGAACCAAGTGAGCATTATGGATGGCAATGAGGCCGCAGCTTACATCTCCTACAAAACAAGTGAAGTTTGTGCTATTTACCCTATTACGCCAAGCTCTACCATGGGCGAATGGGTGGATGAATGGAGTGCAAAAGGATGGCGAAATATTTTTGGGCAAGTACCGCGCGTCATGGAAATGCAAAGTGAAGCAGGTGCTGCTGGGGCCATTCATGGTGCCATACAAGGAGGAGCTATTGCTTCTACTTTTACTGCCTCGCAGGGCTTGTTGCTCATGATTCCAAACATGTATAAAATTGCTGGTGAACTTACTCCGGCGGTGTTTCATGTGGCGGCAAGAACCTTGGCTACACATGCTTTGTCTATCTTTGGCGACCATTCTGATGTAATGGCAGTAAGGGCTACAGGCTTTAGCATGTTGTTTGGCAACAATGCCCAAGAGGTGATGGATATGGCCTTGGTTTGTCAATCTGCCACCCTCGATGCTAAAATTCCTTTCTTGAATATATTTGATGGATTTAGAACTTCGCATGAGTTACGCGAGGTAAATGTGCTAAAGGATGAGGTGATAAAAGCCATGATTAGTGAGGCTGCCATTGACGCACACCGCGACAGGGCATTGTCTCCTGAGCACCCAGTTATTAAAGGTACTGCACAGAATCCAGATGTGTATTTTCAGAATAGAGAGGCCGCAAATTCTTATTACAATGCGGTACCTGGAATTGTACAAAGCAAATTCGATTTATTGGGTGAGCTAACTGGCAGAAAGTATAAGTTATTTGAGTATTACGGACATGCAGAGGCTGATAGGTTAATTATATTAATGGGTTCTGCAGTGGGAACCGTGCAAGAAACGGTTGACTATTTGTTGAGTAAAGGAGAGAAAGTGGGCGTTTTGGCTGTTAGGTTGTTTAGGCCATTTTCTATTGATGCATTTATCAATGAGATTCCAGCTACGGTGAAACAAATTGCTGTTTTGGATAGATGTAAAGAGCCAAATAGCATGGGTGAGCCTTTGTATATGGATGTGGTGAATGCCTATAATGAAAGCATGGAAGGCAAGCATCCGCATATTGTAGGTGGCAGATATGGATTGTCTAGTAAGGAGTTTACGCCAGCCATGGTGATGGCTGTATATGAAGAGATTAAAAAAGAACATCCTAAGAACCATTTTACGGTGGGTATAGAAGATGATGTTACGCATTTGAGTTTAAGTTATGACCATGTATTTAACCTTGATGAGCAGCATGCCTTTAGGGGATTGTTTTTTGGATTGGGTGCAGATGGTACTGTTTCGGCAAACAAGAATTCAATTAAGATTATTGGCGAGAAAACAGATAACCATGTACAAGGATATTTTGTATACGATTCTAAAAAATCGGGATCGCTTACTTCTTCGCATTTGCGTTTTGGCAAGAACCCAATAAGGGGTTCGTATTTGGTGGCCTCAGCAAGCTTTGTGGCTTGTCACCACTTTAACTATTTATTTAAATTTGATATCTTAAAAGATGCTGCTCCTGGTGGAGTATTTTTGCTCAATGCACCTTATGAAAAGGATGAGGTTTGGGGAAGAATGCCTGCCAAGATTCAGGAGGAAATTAAGCACAAAAAATTGCGCTTTTATGCCATCAACGCCTACACGGTTGCCAAGGAAAGTGGCATGGGCAATCGCATTAATACCATTTTGCAGACCTGCTTTTTTGCCATTTCTAATATCTTACCAAGGGAAGAGGCCATCGCAAAAATTAAGGAGTCTATTTACGAGACTTACTGGAAAAAGGGCGAGTCTATTGTGAACAAGAATTACGAGGCGGTTGATCAAACCTTGGCCAACTTATATGAGATAGATTACAGTCAGGAGTCAATTGGGTCGCGCCCATTGGATTTAGCTGTACCTAATAGTGCACCTGAATTTGTGAGAGATGTATTGGGCAAGATTATTGCTGGAGAAGGCGATGAATTGCCAGTGAGTGCATTTCCTGTGGATGGCACATTTCCTTCTGGAACCACCCAGTATGAGAAGCGTAATATTGCAGATGCGGTACCTGTTTGGGATACCGATTTGTGTACGCAATGTGGCAAATGTTTCTTTATTTGTCCGCATGCAGCTATACGACCAAAAGTTTATGCCAAGGAGCATTTAGACCATGCGCCTGAAGGCTTTAAGCATGTTGCGCCAATAGGCAAGGAGTTTGATAAGGCAGCGGAGGCTTACACTTTGCAGGTTTCTACAGAAGATTGCACAGGTTGTACTTTATGTGTAGAATTTTGTCCAATAGAGAGCAAAACAGAACCCGGACATAAGGCCATCAACATGGTTGATAAGACTGCTTTGCAAGAGAAAGAGATTAAGAATTGGGATTATTTCTTGCAGTTGCCAGAGTTGGATAGGAGTAGGGTAAACAAGAATACCATTAAAGGCTCACAGTTTTTTCAGCCATTGTTTGAATTCTCTGGCGCTTGTGCCGGTTGTGGCGAAACACCTTATATAAAATTGCTTACGCAGCTTTTTGGTGAGCGCATGATAGTGGCCAATGCAACAGGGTGCTCAAGTATTTTTGGGGGCAATTTACCAACCACACCTTGGTCGCAAACAACCGATGGTAGAGGTCCGGCTTGGGCTAATTCTTTGTTTGAAGACAATGCAGAGTTTGGTTTGGGCATAAAGATGGCCAACGACCACAAGCGATTGCGTGCCGAGTTTTTATTGAATGAATTGCGTTATGAGATAGGTGATGAATTGGTTACGGCCATTCAAAGTGCGCCAGAGAAAACCGAGGCAGAGATTCACCACAAGCATGATTTGTTAAAGGTATTAAAAGAAAAACTGAAGCATACGCATACGGTTCAGGCCCAAAACTTGTATCATTTGGCCGATTTCTTGGCCGATAAATCTGTATGGATTATAGGTGGAGATGGTTGGGCTTATGATATTGGATTTGGAGGTTTAGACCATATTTTATCTACTGGAGAGAATGTAAATATTTTGGTATTGGATACCGAGGTGTATTCTAATACGGGCGGACAAAAATCTAAGTCATCACCAATAGGAGCCAGTGCTAAGTTCGCTGTGAACGGCAAGACTACGGGCAAGAAAGATTTGGCCATGCAGGCAATTGCGCATGGCACGGCTTATGTGGCGCAAATTGCCATGGGCGGTAACGATGTGCATACCCTGCGCACCATTTTGGAAGCAGAGGCCTATCCGGGTCCGTCCTTAATTTTGGCCTATAGTCATTGCATTGCGCATGGAATAGACATGGCACATGGTGCAGATGAGCAAGATTTTGCGGTAAAATCTGGTTATTGGCCATTGTTCCATTACAATCCAATGAAGCCAAAAGGCGAGCGTATGGTGGTAGATTCTAAGGAAGCAACCATTCCGTTAAGCGAGTTTATGTATCATGAGAACCGCTTTAATGTAATTAAGGCCAAGGATCCAGAATTGGCAGAGCGTTTCTTGCAACAAGCCGAAGAAGCCCGTGCAAGCAAATGGGATAGGCTGCAAACCTTAAAAGGTTTATAGTAAATTCATAAGAATTAAAAGGCTGCTTCAAGTTTTGGAGCAGCCTTTTTTATGTCATGAAATGGCGCTTTTAACACCTATTTGCACCTCAATGTATTGCAATCAGCAGTTTGTTTTGCAATTACTGCAAGTAAGCCTTTTCTGGGGGCTAAATAGGTGCATTTTTCGGTTCGAACCAAACGCATTTTCTCTATTGCTTTGTGGATACCTTGTTTACAATTTTCTCTATAATTTTAGGTTTGAAATGCGTGGAAAAATGAGCTAAGAGCTTGGTATGCGGCGCTTATGAAGTTTTGTAATTTTTTGGACATCTTTTTCATGTCGCATTTTTCCCATTTTGAATCATCGAATAGCACATTTCCTATTTTGAGAAAAATTATTTTAATAACTTTCAGCTATTAAAACTGAAAAATCGCTAATTAGAATTTAAAAATGGAGGGTAAATCATATTTTTTTGAGTCTTTTTTGCATTAAAAATATCTTTTTATACTGAAACTTACTTTAAACCTTTTACTCATTTAACTCAAATTTTTTTTATAGCCTATGAAAACCAGTTTGTTTTTATACCAAAGCTACGGACTTTTCGTTCTAGCATTTTTTCTTTTTTTTACTACAGGTCAGAACCTGTTTACCCAAACAAATTCATTTAGGAATTTTGGGACCAATGAAGCGCCTTTTAGTCTGCAAAGTCAGATGCGGATTAAGGTGAGCAAGCATGGCCTAACTACACGACAAGTGATATACACAAGCGAATTTAATAGCAAACCTAGTGCCTCTATGCACATCGAATCGACACAAATACAAACCTCTACTTCAAAAAAATAATTGATAAACATGAAAACTTTTACAATTTTTAAGCATTTACGTGAAGCCAAAAGCTTTATTCGAATTGCAACGCTTCTATTGTTGTTTTTTCTAAAAATAAACAGTGTAGGCGCGCAAGCTTTGCATTTTGATGGAACGGATGATTATTTGGATTTTCCTGCATCTATTACCAATGACAATGAAAGTCAAACCGTAGAATTTTATTTTAAATACACGAGTTTGCCAACTATAAATAAACCAATTTTAATAAGAGGTGATGATAATTTTGGCGGCTGGAGTATCCAATTGCAATTGCAAACCGATGGAAGGTTAAATAGTTACAAATGCTGTATGGCCGCTGGTACCCATCCTGTTGGTACCACCGTATTAAACGCAAATACCTGGTATCATATAGCTTTGGTTCATGATGCATCAAATGGAAATACCACAGTATATTTAAATGGGAATCTTGAGTTTACAGGTTTTTATGGTACAAATTTGGGTTTAAGGAATTCAAGTGTTGGTTATAGATTTGGACGAGATAATATGGCCTGGCCATATGGTGGAGCTTCAACTGGATATATAAATCAATATATCGATGAAATACAAATTTGGAATACAGCTAGAACTCAAGGACAAGTAGCCACAGATATGTTGGGCTATAGTGGGTCGTACTCTTCAAATTTGAGATTTTATGGTAAATTAAATGAAGGAACTGCTAATGCTAACAATACCGCTATATCGTCAAATTTAGTTGATGCAACAGGGAATAGCAGTGGTACCATGGTAAATTTTGCTAAAAATGGAACTACGAGCAATTGGGTTTCCCTTTCTAATGTTTCTTCAGATGCCAACTTATCAGCTATGACATTAAGTTCTGGGTCATTGAATCCATCCTTTAGTTCTGGAACAACTTCATACACTTCGAACGTAAATAGTGCAGTAAGTTCTATAACTGTTACACCAACAAAGTCGAATGCTGGAGCAGTAATACAAGTTAGAGTAAATGGAGGATCGTTTGCAACTGTTACAAGTGGCAGTCCTTCCAGTTCATTACCTCTAAATTTTGCAAACAATACCATAGATGTTAAAGTTACTGCAGAGGATGGAACAACAATAAAAACTTATACAACCACTGTAACCCGTGCTAATTACACTGCCGTTACAAATGGAGGAAATTGGAGCACTGCTTCCACTTGGGATGGCAATATTGTACCTCCTTCAGGAGCTAATGTGGTTATTGATGCAACAGGAATTGTTTTGACCACAAATGCAACAATCAATAGCTTAACCATCAATAGTGGAAAAAGCCTTAGTCATAATGTAAATACATTAACTGTGCAAAATGGGGGCAGTATTACCAATAATAATGGAACCTTTACAAGCATTAGTACGTTTGATTTTGCTGGTTCTGCTACCATAAGTGGAACAGTAGCATTTGCTAACGCATATGTAAGTGGAGCTGTAGATTTTGGTGCCAATTCGACCTTAAATGGCATTATAAGAATTAATGTAGGCGGGTCGATTGTAAATAAGCCAAGTTATTCAAATGCGCATCTTCAATATTCTGGAACAGGTACTATCAATGTTGGCAATGAGTGGCCAACAGGTAGTGTTGGTGTTGGTTCTTTGACCGTAGACAATGGGGTGATTTTGGACTTTGGTTCCATTTCAAGCTCAAGAACTGCAGGTACGGGTTCTGTTTCCGACATTTTTTCAAATAATGGTACCATCAATTTATCAAACGCTAATGGAGGTGATTTGATTCTCCAAAGTGTTTTTATTAGAAACTCTGGAACCTTTAACGCCAATAGCAGAACAGTTTCTGTTCAGGGACCAAACAACCACCACATTGAAAATTATGGCGGTGAAATAACTTTTTATAATTTTACCTTTAACGGCAATGGATCCATTCAGGTGCCATTAAAGATAACCAATAACTTAAATATTATTGGAACACCAGAAATCTATTATAGCAGAACAATTACACTCGAAGATGGAGCAACCATGACAGGTTCGGGTAGAATTGGTGTTGCGGGTGGATTTTTGAAGATAAAAAATATTGGTGTAGCACCAAGAACATTTAATGTGGCAAAAGGAGGATGGTCTGAAAGTGCCACCCCAATAACAATTTCAAACGGACAAGGTTTAGACTATACCATTTCAATGAGTGCATCTTATCCGAATGGAGGCACATTAAGTAGTTATACCGCTGCCCGAACTTTTAAAGGAAGTTGGAATGTTACCCCAAGTGGAATACCAGCTTCGCCTGTTACTCTTAGTTTCCAATACAATAATGGAGATTTATTGAGTGGCTCAAATACACAAAGAAAAGTATTGATGCATTACACGGGTGGACAATGGACTGAGGTTTCTGGTAATACTGCCATGCCATCGGGAACGAATCCTTATACTGTTTCATTTGATTATGCAGGTACATTTTCACCATTCTCATTTGGAGGAAGTGCTAACACCAATGCAAATTTATCTACATTAACAATTGGTTCAGGATCACTTGCTCCTAGCTTTGATGCTAATACCCTTACTTATTCAACTTGTATTGCAAATGGCGCAACAAGCATGAGTGTTACGCCAACACTCGTTGATGCCAATGCAAGTGTTCAATATAGTTTAAATAGTGGTTCATTCACAAGTGCTACGAGTGGTGCAGCTATCAATTTAACTTTAATTTCGGGTAACAATACAGTAGATGTTAAAGTTACTGCCGAAGATGGAACTACCATTAAAACGTATACCATCAATTTCTACAGAACCCCAACTGCAAGTGCTGCAAGTTTGGCAAGTTGCGATGATGTTACCAATGATGGCTATGTAAACTTTACCTTAACTGGTGCAGATGCCACAGTAGGCGCTTCGCAAGCAGGTGTTACCATTTCATACCATGCAAGTTTAAGCGATGCTCAAAATGATATCAATGCTTTGGCATCGCCATTCACAAATACAACAGCCAGTTCGCAGGTGATTTATGCACGTGTAGAAAATGCGAGTTCAACTAGCTGTTATGCAACAAGCGAACTTACCTTAACTGTTAATCCAATGCCAATCTTAACAAACACCACCGCGAGTGTTTGTAGTGGTTCTGCTTTGAGTTATGCAGCAGCAGGAAATGTTGCCAATGCGGGATCATTTACATGGGTAAGGAACACATCTATGTTCAATCAGTTTGGCATCATAACACCAACACCGAATGCCATGCCAGCTGGTGGACCAATAACTGAGACTTTAACAAATACTTCTGCCAATGCATTGCCAGAGTCTTATACTTTAAATTTAACTTCAAGTGCAGGTTGTGTTAATCCAACACCTGCAACTTTAACAGTAACCATAAATCCTAAGCCAATTGGATCGGCCCTACCTTCTTCTCAGTCTTTGTGCTCTGGAGTTGCCATTTCTGATATTGCATTAAGTAGCAATGTTTCTGGAACTACCTATAATTGGACCAGTAACAGTAATAATGTATCTGGAATAGCAAATGGTGCCAATGCAAATGGGCCTATTTCTGGAACCTTAACGAACGCTGGTGTTACAACCCAAAACGAGGTATTTACCATTACTCCAGTGGCAAATGGTTGCTCTGGAAATAATTTTACTTCAACGATAACAGTGAATACAACACCTGTTTTATCTAGCAGTTTAACACCTGCAGCAATATGCAATGGAACTGTGTTTTCTTATACACCAACGAGTGCCACTCCTGGCGCGGCGTTTACTTGGACAAGAGATGCAGTTGCTGGAATAAGCAATGTTGCAGGTAATGGCTCAAATGGAATCAGCGAAACTTTAATCAATACAACTACTAGTCCGATAGTTGTTACTTATGTTTATACTTTAAGCAATAATGGATGTTCTGGTACTAATAATGTAACTGTAACTGTTAATCCATCAACTACCATTACTGCGCAGCCAAGTGGCGCTACTTATTGTCAGAATGCTACTGCTACAGATTTGAGCGTAACTGGTTTGGGAACGGGTACTATTACTTACAATTGGTATAGCAATGCCGTTAATTCAAACGTTGGTGGAACATTGGTTGGTTCGAACCAAACTTATTCAATAGCTACAAGCAATGCTGGGACTACCTATTACTATGCAGTAGTTCACAGCGATTGCGGATTGGATTTAAAATCGAATGTGGTTGCAATCTTGGTTAATCCAAGCACTGTTGTTACTACCCACCCCATTGCGGCAACTTATTGTAGCAACCTTACTTCAACGGCATTAAGCGTTGCAGGAACAGGTGCTGGAGTGCTTTCTTATGAATGGTTTAGCAATGTTGCCAATAGCAATTCTGGAGGCACATCTGTGGGCACAGGAAGTACTTTTATACCACCAACCAATAGTGTGGGTACTACTTATTATTATGCAGTAATTACTGGTTCATGTGGTTCTCCTGCTTCAAATGCAGTGGCAATAATCATCAATGCAACACCAAGTATTACGGGTAACCTAAGCGTATTTACTGGCGCAACAACGCAATTGAGTGGATCTGGAGTTGGTGGAGCATCATACAGTGTTGTTGGAGATAAGATTGCCATAAAAACGGATGGTACTTTATGGACATGGGGAGATAATAATGCAGGGCAATTGGGTATCGGAACTTCTTCAGGTTCTAGCAATGTTCCTGTTCAGGTTGGAACTGCTAGCAATTGGACCAAAGTTAGTTCGGATGGAGTAACTAAAATGGCTCTAAATTCTAATGGTGAAGTTTGGGCTTGGGGATTTAATAACAATGGTCAAGTTGGTAATGGATCTTTAAGCAATGTTTTATCACCAGTAAAAGTTATTAATAGTGGTGCAACTCATATTTCAAATGGAATAGGAACATCTTGGGCAATTGTAAGTGGATCTTTAAAAAGTTGGGGTGGCAACTATTCAGGAAGTTTAGGAAACAGCAGTTTACCAACAGGAAATGGGGCAAGAAGAACTACACCTGGTGCTGTTGATAATATGTCGTCTGGAGTTATCGATGTATTTGGAGGCTCAGATGCAACTTTAATTATAAAAACAGGAGGTGTTTTATGGAGGACCATGTCTAATACTACCACCACAGTGAGTGGGGTTCCTAGTGGAATTGTTTCTGCTGCCTGTGGTTATAGTGCTGGATTTATGGCTCTTACTTCTGGTGGCGCTCTTTATACATGGGGTAGTTATTCTGGAAATGGAAGTGTGTCTAATCAACCTACGCCAACTATTTTATCAGGCTTTGGTTCAGGCGTAACAGATGTTTCTGCTGGTCCAGGTTCTTATGATAGGTTATTTGTTAAGAATGGTGCAGTTTATGGATATGGACACAATGGTTCAGGAGCTTTGGGTAATGGAAATACTTCACAGACCTTAACGGTTTCTTCTACCTTAGTTACTTCTAATGCAGTTAAAGTTATTATAGGTGATGGTACTGGGTTTGTATTGCTTTCTGATGGAACCATCATGAGCTCGGGATATAATGGAACTGGAGCATTAGGAAATGGAAACAATACAAATACAAGTTCGCCAGTAGTGGTTTCGGGGGCTTCAAATCCTTGGAGCGCCTCTAATGCAAATGCAAGCATTTCTAGCAGTGGTTTGGTTACGGGTGTAACAGCAGGAACAACTGTTGTTACCTATACCGATAATGGATGTTCTAATACGGCTACCGTTACAGTAAACACAGCAGTTACAGCAACTGTTTCTGGTGGAGGTACAGTTTGCGCAGGTGCATCCTTGCCTAATGTTTCTATTGCTTTAACAGGTGTTGCTCCTTGGACATTCACTTATACCAATGGAACTACACCAACTACAGTAACAGCTACTTCTACAAATCCATATATTATAACCGGCGCTGGAGCCGGAACTTATACAGTTAGCTCTGTAAGCGATGCAAGTTTTGCAGGAACCTCAAGCGGTTCTGCAAATGTGGTTGTTAATCCATTGCCAACTGTGGCTTCAATTGGAATTTCTACTGTTGAGATTCTAGCTGTAGGTGGTGGTGGTGGTGCCGGTGGACCAGATGGACCTGTTGGTGCTGGCGGAGGTGCTGGTGGTG
This sequence comes from Bacteroidia bacterium, assembly GCA_044370475.1. Taxonomy (GTDB): domain Bacteria; phylum Bacteroidota; class Bacteroidia; order UKL13-3; family UKL13-3; genus B1. The sequence continues at coordinate 2,290 of JBILVK010000005.1, read as the reverse complement.
TTGTTTATGGAAAATATAATTTAATTAGTGGCTCAAACTCCTTTACAGTTGCCATTGGTGGCGCTGGTCAGGGTGGCTTGGGATGTAATCCTGGTTCTGCCGGTGGAATAGGTGGAACAAATGGTGGTGGAAATGGTGGCGCGGCTGGTTTTGGTGGTTGTTCTGGTGGCGGCGGCGGCGGCGGCGGCTGGTCTGGTTTCTACCAAGGTGGAACCTACTATGTTGTTGCAGGTGGTGCATCTGGTGGTGGTGCTGGTAATGAAGGTACTGCTAACAATGTAACTTCACCAGGCGGCGGTACACAATCAAACAATACAGGCACCATGAACGGAGGAATTGGGGAGGCTTATTCTGGTGATGGTGGCGGTGGCGCAGGTGGTGGTGGCGGTTACCTTGGCGGTAGCGGTCAAACAAACCTTAATGGTGGTGGTGTTGGAAATGGAGGTTCAAATTATTTTTCTTCAACCAACTTAATTACCGGAAATCAATATGCAGGAAATGTAGGTAACGATAATAATAGTGGCAATAATAGCACCATAAGCGGTGGTACAGGTACCACCTCAGCAATAGCTAATGCAACAGATTTTAATTACTCTTCAAATTGGGGAAGAGGTGGAAATAGTCAGCCAAACGGACAATTAGATGGGGTTGCTGGAGCAGGTGCCAATGGTGCTGTTGTAATTCGTTATTTAGGAACCCCACAAGCAACAGGGGGAACAATAACCCAAGCAGGTGGATACACATTACATACATTTACAACACCTGGTAATAATACATTTACCATCAATAGCGCAGTTTGTGTTGGTTCAAACCTACAATTAACTTCAGCTACGGCAGGTGGAACATGGAGCAGCAATAACAATTCTGTTGCTACAGTAAATACCTCAGGATTGGTAACTGGCGTAACAGCTGGTTCGGCAATAATTGCGTATGCTGTGGAATTAAATGGATGTACCACTACTGTAAGTTCAACAGTAAATGTTAATCCTTTGCCTACTGCAAGTATTTCTGGAAGCACTACAGTTTGTAGAAACGCTTCAAGTCCGAATGTAACCTTTACAGGTGCAACAGGAACCGCACCTTATACATTTACATACAATATAAATGGTGGTTCTAATTTAACTGTTACAACTACTTCTGGCAATTCTGTGAATGTTTCTGCTCCAACAGGAACAGCAGGAACTTTTGCCTATAACTTAGTTAGTGTTGCTGATGCAAATGGATGTTCACAAACACAAAGTGGCACAGCAACGATTCTAATTAACCCATCTGCTACAGCTTCGGTTAGCGGTGGTACATCGGTTTGCTTAAATGCAACATCGCCAGTTGTAACCTTTACTGGTGCAAGTGGCATTGAGCCTTATACCTTTATTTATAAAATCAATGGCGGTTCGAACCAAACAGTTACAACAACTAGTGGAAGTTCTGTAAACGTTGCAGCTCCAACCAATTCGGCTGGATCATTTATCTATTCGTTGGTTAGTGCACAAGATGGTAACGGTTGTTCGCAAACACAAAGCGGAAGCACTACCATGATTATAAAAGTATTGCCAACAGCGAGCATAAGTGGTACAACGCAAGTTTGCAAAGATGCCAGCTCTCCTAACGTTACTTTTACTGGTGCCAATGGAACCGCACCTTATACTTTTACGTATACCATAAACGGCGGTAGTGTTCAAACCGTAACTACTACTAGTGGTAACTCTGTTACGGTAGCTGCTCCAACCGCTACAGTTGGTTCATTCATATATTTATTAACTGGAGTTGAAGATGTAAATGGCACAAGCTGTTCGCAAGCACAGGGTGGTTCTGCAACCATCACGGTTAATCCTTTGCCAACCGCGAGCATAAGTGGAACAACCTCTGTTTGTAAAGATGGCACTTCACCTAATATTACATTTACAGGTGCCAATGGAACTGCACCATATACCTTCACTTATAATGTTGGTGGTGGAAGCAATACAACAGTTACCACTACTAGTGGAAATTCTTTAACCGTTGCTGCACCAACCGGAACAGTAGGTGCGTTTACCTACAATTTAGTGAGTGTGCAAGATGCAAGTTCAACTACCTGTTCGCAAGCGCAAATTGGTTCGGCCATAATTACTGTTAATCCTTTGCCGACTGCTAGCATTGGTGGCACAACTTCTGTTTGTAAAGATGCTACTTCACCTGATGTTACCTTTACCGGTGCTAATGGAACCGCGCCTTATACATTTACTTATAACATTAATGGAGGAGCCAATGCTACGGTAACTACTACAAGTGGAAATTCTGCTGCTGTTGCTGC
>JBILVK010000135.1:0-6998 GCA_044370475.1 Bacteroidia bacterium | reverse complement strand
GCACTGTTTGCGCTGGATCCCACAGCCCTAAACTCAAACTTATTACCCGTAAAGGCAAAAGGAGAAGTACGGTTACGATCGGTATTATCCAATAAAATATCTGGAATTTTCTTTACATTGATAGAGCCCGCTTTGTTGGTATTGCCAGTGGTTTTGTTGTTCAATAAACCTTCCAATACTTCGGTCATCTGACTACCAATAAAGATACTCATAATGGCAGGTGGTGCTTCATTTGCACCTAAGCGATGTTCGTTACCAGCAGAAGCAATAGAAGCGCGCAATAAATCTGCATGATCATGCACTGCTTTAATTACGTTTACAAAGAAAGATAAGAACTGTAAGTTAGATTCTGGGTTTGCGGTAGGTGCCAATAAATTGGTGCCTGTATTGGTAATTAAACTCCAGTTATTGTGCTTGCCACTGCCGTTAACACCTGCAAAAGGCTTCTCATGCAATAGCACTTTAAACTTGTGACGTAAAGCCACTTTTTCCATCACATCCATCAACAATTGGTTGTGGTCGATGGCCAAATTAACCTCTTCAAAATTTGGTGCACACTCATATTGAGAAGGCGCAACCTCATTGTGACGTGTCTTTAAAGGAATACCTAACTTGTAACACTCGGTTTCAAAATCAACCATAAAATCGTGCACACGTGGAGGAATAGAACCAAAATAATGATCTTCCAATTGCTGACCTTTTTCTGGCGATAAGCCAATTAAAGTTCTGCCAGTTAGCATCAAATCTGGACGCGCCACACACATGGCCTCATCTATCAAGAAATATTCTTGCTCAATTCCCAAAGAAGCAAAAGCCTTGGTTACATTTTTATCAAAATAGCTTGCACATACATTAACAACAGCTTTTTCAACAGCATGCAAAGCCTTTAACAAAGGAGCTTTGTAATCTAAAGCCTCGCCAGTATAAGATACAAATATGGTTGGAATACATAAAGTCTTTCCGTTAGAACCTTCCATAATAAAGGCCGGAGAAGAAGGGTCCCAAGCAGTATAGCCACGCGCCTCAAAGGTATTACGTATACCTCCGTTAGGGAAGCTAGAAGCATCTGGTTCTTGCTGAACCAAAGCGCCGCCTGCAAATTTTTCTATGGCTCTACCATCTTCGGTAGGTTCAAAAAATGAATCGTGTTTTTCGGCAGTTGCACCTGTAAGTGGCTGGAACCAGTGGGTGTAATGACTCACCCCTTTAGAAATGGCCCAATTTTTCATGCCTGCCGCAACCTGATCTGCCATGGAGCGGTCAATTTTTTCGCCATTTTTTATGGCCGCAGAAACTGCTTTATAGGCTTCCTTAGAAAGGAATTCCATCATGGCAGAATCGTGAAATACATTGGTGTTGAAATAATCTGAAACGCGCACAGAAGGTGGGGTTACCGTAACCGTTTTTCTGCTTTGCACGGTGTCTAGTGCTTTAGAACGAAGAGTTAGCATAGTGCTTTTGTTATTTATTTGGCCTCGAAGATAATACCACGAATAATTTTGCGAAAGAAAAATGTAAACAATTATTCCGCAATTTGCTCACATCCAGATTTTACAAGCCTTTCAAGCTATGTCTGTTTTTCTACAAGAACAGCAGGCCTTCTTTTAAGGCATAATTGCTGGCGCATAATTGGTTCAGACCGAAACGCAATTGCACATAGCGCATAAGTACCGTGGCCACCACAATCATGTCGACCCTAAAATCTAGCAGGCCCTTCATTTGCTGGCGCTCCAGGGTGCTTGAGCCAATGATGTATTGGTAAAATAAGTGGCAATCTTCTTGTGAAACCCAATGGGCAAAGGGCGTTTGGGAGTTGTAATTCTTTTGCAGATCTAGTCGCAAAACATCCAATAGGGTTTCAAAGCTGCCTGCAGAACCCACCAATATGTCAACAGGCTCTCCCTTTATTTCGGTTTGACCCAAAGCCGCTTTTAAGGGTTCCAAAACTTCCTCTAAATAAGATTCGATGTTCAGGATTTCACTTGGTGAAATGGGATTAGAAGGGGCAAATTTTTGAAGCAAACGTGCGGCTCCAATTTCAAAACTTTGCTTCCAAAGTATCTGATCTTTTTTGCCAATAATAAACTCCACGCTACCTCCACCAATATCCATCACCAAAACGGCTTGCTCAGGAAATGGGAAGGATTTGGATACGCCCAAATAGATTAATTCGGCCTCTTTTTCGCCCGAAATTTGTTGCACTTGAAAGCCAAATTTCTCCTTTGCTTCTTGCAAAAACTGTGCACCATTCTTGGCATTTCTAATGGCCGAAGTGCCAGTTGCCACAACGGTTTCTACCGCATGTTTTAAAATGATTTCATGAAATTGAGCCAAAGCATTCATGCCTCGATTATAGGCCTCTGGCCTAATAATACCTTGGTGAATACCACCTGCCCCAATCTTTACCGCAATTTGTTCTTGGTAAACTTCCTTCACCGCACCTGCCTCCACAGAAGCAATAAGCAAATGGAAGGTATTTGTGCCTAAATCGAGAACAGCTTTTGGGATTGAACTTGCTTTCATTGTTTATTTGAGGACGGCTGTTAGCTGTTGGCTATTAGCCTTTAGCTTCTGGCCTCTGGCTTCTAGCTTCTGGCAGGAATTGGTGTTGGTTTTTAATGTGTGAATCTATGGCTTTTAGCCTTCAGAATTATCTAATATGAACATCAAAAAAAAGCTAAAGGCCAACGGCTAATAGCCAACAACTAATAGCCTTTTCGCCGAAGTTACACAGATTATAATGCTATCGGCAAACCCGGCCAATGGCTAACGGCTAATAGCTAACAGCTACAAGCTAGCTGCCAGAAGCCAGCGGCCAGCAGCCAGCAGCCTTCTTCTAAACAAGCATCTTCACCGGATTCTCCAGCAAATCTTTGAGTGTTGCTAGGAAAGAAGAACCAACAGCGCCATCAACTACACGGTGATCGCAGCTTAAGGTAACCTTCATTACCTGGGCTATTTTCATTTGTCCGTTTTCTGCTATTACAGTCTCTTTGGCCGCGCCAACTGCAAGAATGCAAGCATCTGGCGGATTAATAATTGCGGTAAACTCGTCAATGCCAAACATGCCTAAATTTGAAATGGTAAACGTGTTACCTTCAAACTCATTGGGCTGTAATTTTTTGCTCTTGGCCTTCTCAGCCAATTGCTTCACCTCGGCACTAATATGGGCAATGCTTTTGTTATCAGCAAACTTCACCACAGGCACAATTAATCCGTCCTCAATGGCTACAGCTACGCCAATATTGATATGTTGGTTGTAGCGAATTTTATCGCCCAACCAAGAAGAATTTGCATTTGGATTCTTGCGCAAAGAAAGCGCTACAGCCTTAACAATAATATCGTTCACAGAGATTTTTACCTCGCTGTATTCGTTCATTTGTTTACGTGCTGCAATGGCTTTATCCATGTTAATCGACATGGTTAAATAGAAATGCGGAGCGGTGTGTTTGCTCTCGCTTAACCTGCGCGCAATAGCCTTGCGCATTTGGCTAACTGCCACTTCGGTATAACTTTCTTGAGCCACAATTTGCGGCAAAGAAATGGCTGCACTTTTTTCGGTCTGAACCGATTTTGTTGTAGGCACAAAATTCTCAACGTCCTTCTTAATAATTCTGCCATTATCGCCACTGCCAGCAATTTGGCTAAGGTCGATACCTTTTTCTTTGGCAACAGATTTAGCCAAAGGAGAAGCTTTTATTCTTGCATCTTCTGTGTTGGTTGCAGCCACAGTAGCAGCAGGAGTAACATTTGCTGCGGGTGCAGTAGCATTATTCTCAACTGGTGCAGCAACAGCGCTTGGTTCGGCCAGAGCTGGCTTTGAACTTGCTCCGTTAAGCAAGGCACTAATGTCCTCACCTTTCTGACCCACTATGGCTATTAAAGAATCTACCGGAACCGAGCCGCCTTCTGGAATGCCAATATGCAAAAGCGTACCTTTTACATAGTTCTCTAGCTCCATGGTAGCCTTATCGGTTTCCACTTCTGCCAAAATATCACCCGGTTTTATATCGTCGCCCACCTTCTTTAACCAAGATACAATAACCCCTTCGGTCATGGTATCGCTCATTTTGGGCATATTAATTACTTCAGCCATGTTCTTACTTCATTATTTAGCAAGCTGCAAAAATATCTATTCTTACCTGCTATGCAAGCGATAAAAGGGTAAAATTATTTTAGGTAAACGCAAACAAATTTGGCTGTTGAGCGTTTATTGGCGTCTTCTAACTTCAGAAATTCTTCGGTAACAATGAAGTGGTCGGTGCTTTCTAGTGCATCTCTGAGTGCTTGTTCTGTGTCTAAATCTGGGCACGACATCATTGTGGTAACCAAGTTGCTAAAGCCTATTTTGTTGTTGTTGCCCAATTCGTATTTACCCAAAAGGGTATTGCAGCCACCATTTCCAGAGAAGGAAGGTGTGCCGGCTTTAAACATAATAAACGGTTCTTTGATTCGGCCCGCAACATCTGGAATAGGCTTGCCATTGAGCTCAACCAACCGCCAGTACTTTTCTAAAATACTTACTTTGTCTTTGCTTAATACATAGTATGGGGCATCCGGACCTGTAATTAACTTTCCATCTCTATCCAATAAAATCAATTTGTTATCGGCAATTTTGGCGTAAGAAGAATCTTTGCCAGCGAGCAATAGGAGCGTAAAGCCATCCTTGTTCCAATAAATCTTGCCTTTGTCTTCGTATACATCCGGACCCTTACCCACGTATTTTGTTTGAATCACAAATTTATTCTCTTTGGTGAGGCGAATCATGGTTTTAATTCCCTCGCAATCGGCACAAGGCACAGAGCCTAAGTACACACCATCCCATTCCTTCACTTTGGTAGGAGCCAAGCTGGTCCACGGGTTATTTTTATCCTTCTTATTTTTCTGAGCAAAAGTGGGAGAGATGCAAAAGCCAAACAAGGCAATTAGCAAGGTGATTTGAGGGAGTTTTGTGTTTTTCATAACAAGTGCATTGGGCAATAAATGTATGAAAAAGTTTCATTTTGACAAGTATGGCCAATAATTTTTGCGCAAAATGATTTGCAAGAAAAAGGGATTGAATATTGAATTGACTACAAGCAAAGCAATACCTCAATGGAATAATGCTGCTGCTATTTTTTGCAGTTTTATCATTTAGAAGGTGCTGAATAATTGGCATTTGCTTTTTGTTGAAAAAAAAGAAACAACTCTTGGTTGAACCTAATTAAAATTGAAGATAAAATAGACGAGTATGAATCAATACGAACAGCTGTTAAAGCATATATACGAAAACGGTACATTTAAGAGTGATAGAACAGGCACTGGCACCAAGAGTATTTTTGGGGCGCAATTGCGTTTTAATTTGCAAGAAGGCTTTCCAATGATTACCACCAAAAAGGTGCACCTTAAATCTATTTTGCATGAGTTGTTATGGTTTATCAAAGGCGAAACCAATACCAAATATTTAACAGATAACGGTGTAAGCATTTGGGATGAATGGGCAGATAAAGACGGAAATCTTGGTCCGGTTTACGGCTACCAATGGCGCTCTTGGCCAACCCCTGATGGCAAGCACATAGATCAGTTGAGCGAGGTGATTGATACCATTAAAAAAAATCCTGATAGCAGGCGCATGATTGTGAGCGCTTGGAACGTGGCAGATTTGCCAAAGATGGCCTTAATGCCTTGTCATGCTTTCTTTCAATTTTATGTAGCAGATGGTAAGTTAAGTTGTCAGTTGTATCAGCGAAGTGCCGATATGTTTTTGGGTGTACCTTTTAACATTGCCAGTTATGCATTTTTAACCCACATGATTGCACAAGTTTGCAATTTACAAGTGGGCGATTTTGTGCATACCTTTGGTGATGCGCATATTTATAGCAACCATTTTGAACAAGTAGAATTGCAGTTAAGCAGAGATCCTAGGCCATATCCAACACTTGCCATGAACAAGGAAATCCAATCCATTTTTGATTTCAAATTCGAAGATTTTACCATAGAGAATTACCATCCGCATCCCGCCATTAAAGCGCCAGTTGCCATTTAATTTTTGAGTTTCATTTCCCATTTTCCTGGTAAAATTTCTCCCTTGCATCGCAATAGTTACTGGCTACTTGTAGCCTACAATTGCAAACCTTGCTTTGCCGTTTAAGCTTAAATTTTGGGCCTTATACCCATTTGCTTGGTAGTACTTTCTTGCGCTGCAAATCTTTTGTGCATGCAAAAAAACTTTGGTGCTTTATGCCATTGCCAAGCGCCATAGACGAGATAAGTTTGGAGTGGAATGCAGCTTTATTTTATATAGGATGTTATGCGTTTTGTTTTGCTTAATCAAAGGTAGGGTTCGGTCTGAACCAAAAACGGTTCGTTTGTAATTTGCTTAAAAAGGGATTTCGTTTGGAAATAGTTTTTATTTATCTTAGGGGCAAGGAATTAGGGTGAATGGAAGATTGAAAAGAAATTTCACCTTAATTTAATTTGTTTTTTTGCCAAGAAGATTAGTTTTGTTTTAATTAAAAACTATGAAAACAAAATTACTAGCGATTGGTGCATTTTTATTGTGCGCAAATTTATCTCAAGCCCAAGTTAGTACTGCAAACTTAATGGTGCATTACAAGCTTGATGGGAATGGAACTGATGCCTCAGGCAACGATCAAAATGCCACCAGTTTCAATACATCGGGAGCTACCGATCGTTTTGGTAAAGTAGGTGGGGCCACCTATTTTAACGGTGTTGATGGTTATATGCTTGTGCCTGCATCTACTTCGGTTCAGCCTACAGATTCCATTTCAATTTGTGTTTGGATTAACCAGGAGCTAAAATCAAATATTGGTTGGTCTACCATTATAGATAAGCGCTACGCATATTTAAGTGATCCATGGAGTTCTTATGGTATGGGTACCCATCCAGATTACGGCAATAAGTGGATGTTTAGTGTAAGTTCTGGAACCACAGGTTCTGGAAGAACTGCTTCTGCTAAAGCATCAAATCCTTATAACACTTGGACGTTTATAGTAGGT
>JBILVK010000134.1:0-7058 GCA_044370475.1 Bacteroidia bacterium | reverse complement strand
CCTTATAAGCACCAACCATAGAACCCTTGCGCCAAGCGCCAACTTCAGTAAGCTTTGGATACATTTTTATTTCTATGCGCCAACCTTGATCATCTGTTAAATGCCAATGAAAAACATTCATCTTATACGATGCCAACATCTCAATGTATTTCTTCACAAATGCTGTGCTAAAAAAATGCCTGCTACAATCTAAATGCATGCCGCGCCAAGCATACCTTGGTGCGTCTTTTACACTTACCAAAGGTAAACTGTATTGTCCCGAACCACCTACAGGAATAAGCTGTATCAAGGATTGCATGCCATAAAAAATACCTGCATTTGTATTCGATTCAATCACAATTTTATGTTTCGTAATTTGCAAAGAATAGGCTCCATCAACACCTTTAAAAGCTGTGTTTAGTTTTAGTTCAATTGCTGTTTTCGACCCCTTTTTCCCTTTAGCAACTTGTACACCATATTGGCTTAATAGGTTCAGACCTAAATACGTAGCTTCTTTGTCTAAGGCCTGCACATTAAAGGTAATTGCCGTGTTTTTATTTAACACAAATTGTCCCTTTTTCAACAGCACTTCATTTGGCCAAGGCACCAGTGACAATTGGTCTGAACCTATTTGCGCTTGTGAAGTATTTTGCAGTAAAAGGACAAAAAGTAATAGCCCAAGAATTCTCATATAGGATGTTTTTAAAAGCCAAATATAACAAAAAATGTCTGTGAATTAGGTTTCACTTTAGAATTTGGTGAGCTATCTTTTTTTACCTTAATTTGAGATAATCATTGCTATCCTAACTTGGAAATTCCAAATGCCAAAATGCTAACTTTTTTTAAGCAAGTGTTCCTATTTTTGGGGCGCTATAAGAGAGAAATGGCCCTTTTGAGTGGCTTGCTTTTAGGCTTGTTTTTTTACCTGATAAATCCCCTTGCACTTGCCCCAAAAGCAGCGTTGGTTATGACAATTGGCATAGCCATGATTGCTTGGTGGGTAACAGAAGCAATGCCTTTGGCAGTGGTTGCTTTATTGCCCATTGTATTGTTTCCTTTGTTTGGCATAAGCAGTATTAAAGAGGTTACAAAATCTTATGCAGATTCAACAATCTTTTTATTTATGGGCGGATTTTTCATCAGTGTTGCCATAGAAAAATGGAACCTACATAAAAGAATTGCCTTAGAGATAATACAATATACGGGTACCGACGGAAACCGCATCATCCTTGGTTTTATTGTAGCTACAGGCTTCCTGAGTTTATGGCTAAGCAATACCTCCACCACCATGATGATGTACCCAATTGCCATGTCGGTTATTTCTGTTATTGGAATGCACCACAACCCAGATGGAAATATTAAAAACTTTTCCTTGGTGCTTACCTTGTCTATAGCTTATGCGTCCAATTTTGCATTGGGCACCATCATTGGAACTCCACCTAACATAGCCTATGCGGCTCATATTCACGAGAAATTTAACTATACCATTGGCTTTACAGATTGGATGTTGGTCTTTATGCCACTTACCATTGTGATGTTATGGATGTTGTATTGGGTAATGGTAAAATGGCTGTATCCAAACAATATTTCGCACAGTGTAGAGGGAGAAAAATACATTAAAAATGAATTGGTTCAGCTTGGAAAATTAAGCACGCCAGAGAAAAGAGTTTTGTTTGTTTTTAGCACAACAGTTGGCATGTGGATTTTTAAAGATTTAATTAATCAAATGAACCCTGCCTTTCAATTAGACGATACCATAATAGCCTTAATGGGTGCCATATTATTATTCATCATTCCAGCGGGAACCACAGACTCGGCACGGGTTGGAGAACGACTCATTGAGTGGCCAGATACCCCTAAAATGGCTTGGGGAATACTCATCTTATTTGGGGGCGGAATTGCCTTAGCCAAAACATTAGAAGATGTTCAGTTATTAGACCAATTGGGCAAGTACATTGCTTCGTTTTCTATTCACAATGTATTTTTGATGATTTTAATTGTAACCACGCTTTCTGTTTTTTTAAGCGAGCTTATGAGCAATGTGGCTCAGGTAATTGTTTTAGCACCTGTTATAACCTCTGTGGCAATTTCTATGAATTTGGATCCCTTGGTATTGGGTATACCTATGACCTTAGGTGCCAGCTGCGCAAGCATGCTACCTATGGGCACACCGCCCAATGCCATTGTGTTTGCCAGTGGCAAAATTAAGGTCACCGACATGCTCAAAACAGGCTTTGTTTTAAATATCATCAGCATACTTTTAATTACTCTTTTCTGTTACGGTCTGCAACCACTTATAATGAATTTGAGGTAATATGGAAGTGAAACAAAAATTATCCGCAATTCTAATCGACGATGAATTATATGCTTTATCAAATCTGATGCATTTGATCAAAGAACATTGTCCTTTCATAAATGTGGTAGATACCGCAAATAGTGCCATTTCGGGCATTCAAAAAATTAACAAACATGAGCCTGATGTTATTTTTTTAGATATCAATATGCCACACCAAAGTGGCTTTCAAATGTTAGAACAGTTAAGCTTTTTGCCTTCTGTTGTTTTTGTAACGGCTCACGAAAAACATGCCTTACAAGCTTTAAAGTCATGTGCCTTAGATTTTCTTTTAAAGCCAATAGATATCCGAGAATTGGTTCAGACCGAAAAAAAACTATTGAACTTACAGCGTATTAAGGCCAAAATTGGGAAGAATTACCAAGAGTCATTATTCAACTTAGCGTCTTTGATAAAATCGCCGGGAAGCCTAAATAAAATAACTTTGCCAGGCAATAATGGATACGAGATTTTTGATATAAGTAACATCGTTTATATTAATGGGGAGGATAATTATTCTACTTTTCATTTCAATTCTCAAAAGAGTTTGGTGGTGGCAAAAACCTTAAAGGAATATGATGAATTGTTATCGCCCAATGGTTTTATGCGCATCCATAAATCTACTTTAATTAACTTGGCTTACTTGCAAACGATTAAGCGCACAGAATCCATGGAGGTTGTTTTGAAAAATGGCACCCATGTAATGGTAAGCAGAAGACGTATGCCTGAGCTCATGGATTGGGCAAAACAGAATGGTAAAAAAGTAGAATAATGCTATATTTTTAGGTTTGCAATTCATCAAAAATGGTGATTGCAGTAATTTTTAGAGATTCTGGGAATGTACTATCAAATGAGTATTTGGTTGAAATTTCTTATTATTAGGCAAATTTTGATAGTTAGCTAGTCTTATATTTGTTTATGAGAAGGCCCTATCTTTTGTTGTATTTTGTATTGATGAGCTTTGCTGGTTTTGCCTCAAATGAAAAGAAGATAGATACCAGTGCTATCAATATTTTGTTGAAACGCAGTGTGGCACTTCAGCGTACCAATTTGGACTCATGTTATTTGTTGGCAAATGAGGCTTTAACTCATTCCTTAAGGCTAAAATACCAAAAAGGAATTCAATCTGCTTATACAAGAATGGGTTCAGTACTCATGACCAAAGGCTTTAACGATTCTTCCATGTTTTATTTGGTTCAAGCCGCCTTTATAAGTGAAAAGGAAAAAGATTACACCAGTTTGGCGGGTAACAAAATGCTTATTTCTTATGTATATCAATACAAAGGAGTGAAAGATTCTGTTTATTACTTTTTGAACCAAGCCATTGCTTATAGCGAATTAGCAAATAATACCCTTTTGCGCATCCAATGTATGGGTACCTTGGCTTATTTTCATCAAGAATATAGGGAGTATGATAAGGCAATTATTGAATATAAAATGGCTTATAAATTGGCTGATAGTGCAAACAATGTGGGGGAGAAAGCCACCAATTTAATGGGTATTGGTTCAACTTATTATTTGCAAGAAAGGTATAAGGAAGCTTTGCCCTATTTTTTACAAGCAGATGTGTTGGCAAAACAAATCAATGACGATATAGGAGTGCTTCAAAATCTAAACAATATTGCCTTGTGTTATAGTGATATGGGAGAAACAACTAAAGCCTTGGGGTATTATAGTAAGGCATTAATTGGCTATCAAAAACATGAAATGCACAGTGAGGAAGCCAATTTGTATTATAACTTGGGTTGTTTATATGAAAAGGAAAAGTCTTTTAAAAAGGCCATTCAAAACTTTTCCAAATCACTAACCATTGCCACCCTAATCAATGAATTACAAAGTAGGTTGAATTGTTATGAAAGGCTTGCCCAATGTTATGCGAGTGATGGAGATTATTTAAAAGCTTACCAAAATCAACTGCAATTTTCTTCACTTTCCGATTCGTTATTAAACAGTGAAAAAGTAAATAGCATTAGTGAGATGCAAACTAAATATGAAACGGAAAAGAAGAACAATGAAATTGTGATTTTAACGCGTGAAAAACAAATAGAGAAGTTAAATGCTTCAAGAAGCTTAGGTATTACTTTTGGTTTGGGTGGTGCTTTAATTGGAATTATAACACTCGCTTTTGTTTTTTATTCTCAAAAAAGAAAGAAAGAAATTTTAAATAAGGAACTAACCATTGAAAAGCATAAATCAGATAATTTATTGCTCAATATTTTGCCAGAAGAAATAGCCGAAGAGCTCAAGCAGAAAGGAACTTCGGAAGCAAAGTTATACAACCACGTATCTGTACTCTTTACCGATTTTGTAAACTTTACAGGCTTAAGTGAGCAAATGAGTGCTACTGAATTGGTTCAGGAAATACACCAAAACTTTACGGCTTTTGATGCCATCATGAGCAAACATGGCATAGAAAAAATTAAGACCATTGGCGATGCCTATTTGGCGGTTTGTGGTTTACCAAACGAAGTGGAAGATCATGCCGTCCGTATTACAAAGGCAGCCATAGAAATTAAGGAGTTTATGGATACCAATAAAGGGAAGTTTCAAATAAGAATAGGCATTCATTCTGGACCCGTAGTAGCGGGTATAGTTGGAGTAAAGAAGTTTGCCTATGATATTTGGGGCGATACGGTAAACATGGCAAGCCGCATGGAGAGTAATAGTGAGGTGGGTAAGATTAACATTAGTGCGGCTACCTATGAGTTAATCTGTGAGGAGTTTGATTGCGAATATAGAGGAAAGCTAAATGCCAAAGGGAAAGGTGAAATTGATATGTTCTTTGTTGTTAAACAAAGTTAGAGTCTTGCATACCTTCCCAACTAAATTACTACCACTTTAAATTATATAGGAAAACGCTCCATTAACTTATTAGATTTAACATAATAATCGTAATGTGATCTAAATAAGTGCACTTACTAGCGGTCATTTACTATTTCTCCTTTATGGTGCAGCATGGTGCAGTTTTTGAAATTCACTCTTCAATTTTGTTGCTCATTTGTTGCTTAAAATTGTTGAGCAACAAGTGAGCAACAAAAAGTTTACAAAATGGCATTATATCAAAAATTGTAAAATGCCACAAAAGCACGAAAACCCTTGCTAGGAAAGGTTTTCAAGGTTATATTCTAATGTTCATCATTAATTTTACGGGTTTACATCCTTTGGACATGTAAGTTTCTCAAAGCCAGAAGCTAGAGGCCAGAAGCCAGCGGCATCCAGCAATCAGCTACTTCCCAATACAGAACTTCGAAAAAATATTCTCCAACAAGTCGTCGGTGGTAATGTCGCCAACAATTTCGCCGAGGTGATGGATGGATTTGCGGATGTCGAAGGCCAATAGCTCGCCACTGCGACCAATCTCCATGCTTTGCAATACTTGCTGCAACGATTCGCCTGCCAACATCAAGGCTTGGTAATGCCTAACGTTAGTAATGATAACATCGTTGTTTATTTGGTCCTTGTTTATGACTTGTTTCAATCGGGCGCGCAATTGCTCCATCCCCGTTTGCTCTTTGCTAGATATAAATATTACATCGGTTCGAACCGAAAATTTTTGATGAATTTCCTTTGCATTACCCAAGTCTATTTTGTTACCTATAGGTATCAAAACCATATCCATTTGCGCAAAGGCCGAAAGCTCTTTCTCCAATTGCTCAAGGCTCGTTTCAATGGCATCAAAAAGGTATAATACGATGCTGGCTTGCCTTATTTTTTCATGGGTTTTTTCAATGCCAATGCTTTCTATTATATCTGAGGTATGCTCTCTTATACCAGCAGTATCTATCAGCCTAAAAAGCACGCCTTCTATCACAAAAGCCTCTTCAATGGTGTCGCGTGTGGTGCCCGCAATGGCGCTTACTATGGCGCGTTCTTCATTGACCAATGCGTTTAACAAGGTTGATTTGCCCGCATTTGGCCTGCCAGCAATTACCGTTGGGACACCATTTTTTATGGCATTGCCCATTTTAAAAGTTTCTGTAAGGCGTTGGATCAAACCGAATATTTTCTGAACCAATTCTCTTAATGCTGGTCGACTAGCAAACTCCACATCTTCTTCGCTAAAGTCAAGCTCCAACTCAATCAAGGAAGCAAAATTTACCAACTGCTCCTTAAGGCCCGAAATCTCCTTGCTAAAGCCGCCACGCATTTGATTCATAGCGGTTTTATGACTCATTTCCGAATTAGAGGCAATCAAATCTGCCACGGCTTCGGCTTGCGATAAATCGAGTTTTTTGTTTAAAAAAGCACGCAAGGTAAATTCTCCAGGCTGAGCCAACCTGGCGCCGGCTTTCACCAATACTTCCAATATGCGCTGCTGTATATAAGGCGAACCATGACAACTAATCTCAATGGTATTTTCGCCCGTATAACTTTTAGGCTCCACAAAAACACTGGCCAGCACTTCATCCACAATTTCTGTCCCATCCACAATTTTGCCAAAATGCAAAGTATGGCCAGCAGCCATGTTTAGGTTCGAACCAACAAATACGGAATTAACCATGCTGATGGCATCTTTGCCACTTACCCGCAATACACCAATGGCGCCAACCCCAGCAGGTGTTGCCAAGGCGCATATGGTTTCTGCTAATTGAAATTTATTACTTATCACTTAATGGCAAAGATATGATTTGAGGATTGATATATCATTTATATGCCCGCAAATTATGCCCTATAACGGGCAAGGACAAGTCGCGACTTGTCCCTACGGATATCCTTTTCCCGGAAAATATGCCCTAGAAGATGCCCA
>JBILVK010000046.1:0-22941 GCA_044370475.1 Bacteroidia bacterium | reverse complement strand
GGCAGCGATGTATTGGTTCAGACCGTCTAAATTAAATGTTTCTGAAACACCACGGTGAACCGATAAATGAAACCTATCTGAATCTGCTTTTGAATAAGAAATCATGCGCAATTAATTTGAATGTGTTGTTTTATCTATGATGTAAAGGGGTCTATCTTTAATGCCCTCAAAAACTTTACCCAGGTATAAACCCAAGATGCCAAGGGTAAAAATGGTGAGTCCGCTTAAGAACCAAATAGACACAATGAGGCTGGTATAACCAGAGAGTTTGATGATGCCCATATTGTATAAAACAATATTGTAAAGCGTGTATAAAACAGACAGCACAGAGATGCCAATGCCTAATTTTACAGTTAACTTAAGGGGTTTATCAGAATAGGCCATGGCAATGTCTAAGGCCAATGTGATAAGTCGGCTCCAATTATAGGAAGAGCTCCCTTCAAATCTTTCTGCATGAGCCACATCTATGGCAGTGCGGTTAAAACCAACCCATCTGGCCATGGGGGCAAAGGCGCGCATGGGCTCGCGCATGCTGTTTATGGCTAGTATTACTTTGCGGTTGTATATCCCAAAATTGCCTATGGTACCATCTTGCGGAATGCCGCTTAGGTAGGCAAATCCTTTGTAAAAAAGTTGAGAGGTAAAACGTTTGATAAAGGTATCTTGTCTTTGTGCGCGACGGGCAAAAACAATATCATATCCTTCTTTGGCTTTTTGATAAAGCTTCCCAATTTCTTCTGGCTGATCTTGCAAATCGCAATCCATTACCACCACCCAATTGCCGGTGCATTTATCTAAACCAGCTGTAATGGCGTGGTGCTGACCAAAATTTCGGCTCAGTTTAATGCCAATGATTTTATTATTATTTGCTGCATTGGAAACAATTTTATCCCAAGATTTATCTGGACCACAATCGTCAACCAAAATAATTTCGTATTGCGAAGTTATGGCATCAAGCGCCGCGCAAAGCCTTGCCACAAGCTCATCTACAATAAGCTCGGCTCTATAAACGGGTATTACAATTGATATTTCCATATGCATTATTTTGCGTTCACAAATAGGTTCTCTTTAATTCTTGACAATATAACCACCGATAGGATTACAGGCACCCAATTGAGATAATTATACGGAATAATCATGAAAGCGTAAAACAAAGTAAGCACAAATTTAAGCGCCAAAAGGCTAAATATATTTGCTGGCAAAACTTTGCCAATTTTGTTTCTCAACAGCCACAATAAAACCACGGCACCCATAGAAACATAGAGCATTGTTTTTTGCAATGCGCTAATCTTTTGTTCTAAAGTACCTGGGTAAAATTTATAATACCAAGAGGCCAATCCCAATCCCCTAAACAACTGAAAAGGCTCGTCGCCCGGCTTCTGCCAAGCTTGTCCATCCCACTCGCCTATGGCTGCCGTCATATAAGCGCCATTAAACCCCACAAACATATCTGGGGTATTTATTAAAAATGGGATGATAAAAATGGCCACCAATGCCAGCAATGAAAACCCTACTTTAAAAAATCTATTTACCTGCAAAGGCAACATTTTTAAAAAGTGAAACGGCAACCAAAACACCAAAGAATACCTAGATAAAATAGGCAATACCAATCCGCCTGCCTGAACCAAAGCATTGCGCGAGAAAAGGCTTACCGACAAAATTAAATAATAGCCCAAGACCAATATTTCTATGGTATGCATGGCATCGCTGCTGTTCTCATAATAGATTGTAAACAAAACAAAGAAGGGCAACAACAAAAGCAATATCAACTTTTTGAGTTCACTAAAATTACGCAACAACACACCAGTATAAATGGCACTTGCAATAATAAAAATAGCAAAAGGAACCCACCTATGGTCAACATGCAAATAAGCACTTACCACAAAAAACATCCAATGAAAAGGAAGGTAACCGGGGTGAAATTTTCCATACCCATAGCCCTCAACCTCTGCATAAATTTGTTCTCCGTTTTGCACACGGTCTACATATACATTTTGTATAAAAGGAATGATATCTGAATGATTAATATCTATGGGATATTTGCCAATTAACACAGAAACACCTATGCCCAACAGCACTGTTAATACAAGGAAAACGCCCCATATAATGGAAGAAGTTTTTGCAGAGCTACTTAGGTTCGGCTCATTAAACTCAACAAAATATGCGTCTGCACCAAGCGGATTTTTACGTGAAATAAAATAAGGAAAAACGGCCAAAAACAATCCAGCAAATAGGTATAAAAGCGGACTCACCAAGTACCCAAACTCACCCTTGTAATAGAAAATAAAAAGTATTTCTATAAGGAAGGCAAGGTAGAGTGGCCAAGTCTTATTCATCCTCATCCACTGCTTCATGATTCTCTATTAATTGGAGCTCACGTTCAACAATTGTATCATTTACCAAAGTGTCACTTTTGATGATGTATTTTCTGGCAGGACCTGTTATATTTATAAGATGCGTTAAACCCAAAGTATCCTCTGGCACAATGAGACTTCTGCTAATCATTTTATTCGACAAATACCTGTAAGTACGCTCCAGATAAGGCTTGGCAGTTCCATCCTTCCCAAATCTCCACATAAAATGTTTTGGTCCGGGTACTATAGTTGCTAAAAACATGCTCTCACTTAAAGTTAAATCCAAAGGATTCTTCTGAAAATAAAATTTAGATGCCTCCCCTATTCCATACACATTTGGCCCCCATTCTATGATGTTTAAATACACCTCAAACATGCGGTCCTTAGAACTTATGCGGTTATTCTCGAGTATATAAACCAAAAGTATTTCCTCCAATTTACGCGCCATGGTTTTCTCACGGGTAAGAAAAACATTCTTCATCAATTGCATACTAATGGTACTTGCACCACGCTTAAATTTACCTGTTCTAATATTCTTTACAATAGACTGCCTAAAAGCTTCAGTAACAAAGCCACGATGCCAATAAAATGAAGGATCTTCGCAGGTTAGTACCGCTTTTTTAAGCAATGGAGAAATCATATCAATAGGTGTATAATACGGATTGGCAGCACCCACAAAAACCGGACGCATAGGCCTTCCTTTTTCCATTGGCGTATAAACAAAATCGCCATTTAACTTAGCCAAATTTGCCTCACCATATTTTACAATGCTAAACTGATCCTTCTCTAATACACTTTCAAAAACCATCTCATCAGGCTTATTCTCATTGTACATAAAATCGAGCCTATAACTAAATGTACCAGTAGCCTCCATGCCCTTTATATGCGAAAACAAACCCGCAGGCAAAGCATTGATAAACTGCTGCGCTTCTGTTTTCTCAGAGCGCACCATCAAATGATAAATGGTATCTGGTGCATTATCAAAACGCACAAAAGGATGAAACACAAAACCATTAAAGTTCACGCTAGACGCGCTGTCCAAGCTTAGATAAGTACTACCAATTTTATACACGTAGTTAAAATCTACCTTATCTAACACCACATCTTTAGAAGAAATTTTAGGATGATTTACCATAAAAGATTGAATACTCGCTAAACCATCTATCTGCAATTCATCATCCTCAAAACTAATATTATTTAAAAGCAATCGGGCCGAACCAAAGCCAGCGCGTAAGTTAAAGCGCTCAGCCAAATAAGGAATGGTTACCAAACCCGTATCTAAGCGCGAGAACTGCAAATCTGCCTTTCTATCTCCAGGATAAGCCATGCCACTTAATTGCCATTCTTGCACCATTTGGTTAGAAGCAACCACCATTTTGGAGTTCACCAATCCGTTTAAAAAAGTCAATTTTTGAACCTCTACATTTACAAACAAAGTCTCATCAATTCCCCTAAAACTAAAGTCGTCTATCACTACCTCTTTGGGAACTTTGTTCAATATTTTTGTGATGAGCTTATATAAAACCGCCGCATAATTGATCTGCTCCTTGGGTTTGGTTTCGGTCTGAACCAATTCTTTTGCTGCAGTAGAATCTTGCTTCTTTGAAAAAAACTGGTCAAAGTTTTTAACACCCTCTCTTTTGCTTAATTGCAAAAAGCCATGGTTCATGCCAATACTTTTTACCCGCACATCGGCCAATAATGCATACCAAAACTTAATACTCAAAGAAAATTCATCCAAAGAAAGCAAGGTATCTTTGCCTTGAGGCACAAGGTGAATTCCCTTTAAACTTACCCCAGCCAATCCTTCAAAACCAGCCTCCTTTATAGTAAGTGTGGTTGCATAATCTCGGTTCAATTTAGATTGAACTTTTTCTATGGCCTTATTTAAAAAATAGCCACGCAAAGCAAAGAAAGCCAATATGCTTAATAACAAAAAAACACCAGCCGTTTTAACGGCCAGTGTTATCCATTTCTTTGCTTTTGCAGAAAGTTTTAGCATTCTGCTCAAGGTTAAACGTGCATCAAATCTGCTTCTTTAGCAGCAGTTAAATCGTCAATCTTTTTAATATAGGTATCGGTAGTCTTTTGAACTTGCGCCTCAGCCGTTTTAGCATCATCTTCTGGCACACCGTCTTTTTGAGCTTTCTTTATACCTTCATTTACATCTTTGCGAATATTGCGAATAGCTACTTTGGCAAATTCTGCCTCATGTTTTACTTTTTTCACAATTTCTTTTCTGCGCTCTTCGGTAAGCATTGGCAAGTTAATGCGAATCATTAAGCCATCATTGCTTGGGGCAAATCCCAAATTAGCAATTACAATACCTTTTTCAATAGCAGATATCATGTTTTTTTCCCAAGGTTGAACTGTTAAAGTTCTTCCATCTGGGGTGTTGATATTGGCTACCTGACCTACAGGCACTAAGGATCCGTAATAATCAACTTTTACCGAATCTAGCATAGATGGGTGTGCTTTACCAGCACGTATTTTGGTAAACTCATTTGCAGCGTGGTCTACAGCGTGATCCATCGCCTCTTTTAAATGGTCAAATAATGGTTTTAATCTTGGGTCGCTCATAAATATATTCAATTAGTGTTGAACAAGGGCCTGCAAAATACTACGAGTTGGCCAAATTTTCGAATTTTATTTTAAAAAATATTCAGACGCTTGAAGGATAGTAGATAAAAACCCTTAAGTCCTTATCTTTGCCCCACTTGATTATGGATAGAAGAGTTAGAGTAAGATTTGCACCTAGTCCAACCGGACCATTACACATAGGTGGCGTGCGCACCGCATTGTACAATTATTTATTTGCCCACAAACATGGCGGCGATTTTTTGATTCGTGTGGAAGATACCGACCAAACACGTTTTGTGCCAGGGGCAGAGGAATACATTATTGAATCGCTTAAATGGCTGGGAATTGAGGCTACCGAGGGCATAGGATTTGGAGACGGACCACATGCGCCATACCGCCAAAGCGATCGCAAGCCTTTGTACAAGCAGTATGCCATGCAATTATTAGAGGCAGGACATGCCTATTACGCTTTTGATACATCAGAAGAGTTAGAGGGCATGCGCGAGCGATTAAAAGCCAGCAATATAGATGCTAAATACGATGCCATTACACGTGGTAGCATGAAAAACTCCACTACTTTATCAGAGGATGAAGTTAATAGCCGTTTAGAAAGTGGCGATCCTTATGTGGTGAGGTTTAAATTGCCGCGCAAGGAGGAAGTAAAGTTTCATGATGAAATTAGGGGTTGGGTTAGTTTTAATACCAGCCAATTGGATGATAAAGTTCTGTTTAAAAGCGATGGCATGCCAACCTACCATTTGGCCAATATTGTAGATGATTACTTAATGCAAATATCGCATGTAATTAGGGGTGAGGAATGGTTACCATCTGCACCTTTACATGTTTTGTTGTACCGCGCTTTTGGCTGGGAGGAGCAAATGCCCAAATTTGCGCATTTGCCTCTGCTATTAAAACCAGATGGCAATGGCAAGTTGAGTAAGCGTGATGGCGACCGTTTGGGATTCCCTGTGTTTCCTTTGAATTGGATCGACCCGAATACAAATGAATTATCTAGTGGATATAGGGAAGCGGGCTATTTGCCAGAGGCTGTGATAAACCTTTTGGCATTGTTGGGTTGGAACCCAGGAACCAGTCAGGAATTGTTTACTTTAGAGGAGTTGGTTCAGGCCTTTTCTTTAGATAGGGTAAGCAAATCTGGTGCTAAGTTCGACCAAAATAAGGCGAAATGGTTCAACCAACAATACGTGAGAAAGCTTGATAACAGTGCTCTTGCGCCATATTTAACTAAGGCATTAGCAGAGCATGGTTTGGAGGGTAAATTTACCCCCGACTTTGTGGAAGCAGTTTGCGCATTGGTTAAAGAAAAAATAAGCTTCACCAAGGAAATTTGGGACTATAGCAAATTCCTTTTTATAGCCCCAAGCAACTACGATGAAGGCGTAATTGCCAAACGTTGGTCGGAGAAAATCCCAGCGTTGTTGGCCGATTTAATTCACAATTTTGAGCAATTAGAGAATTTTACAGCTACTCAAATAGAGGAAAGTTATCAGGCGGCATTGGATAAAAATGAGGTGTTGGGCAAAGATTTCTTACAATTGTTTAGGGTAATTTTGAGTGGCGTAGCAGGGGGACCACATTTATTTGAAATAGCAGAGTTAATTGGAAAACAAGAA
The DNA here is from genome assembly GCA_044370475.1 of Bacteroidia bacterium. GTDB lineage: Bacteria > Bacteroidota > Bacteroidia > UKL13-3 > UKL13-3 > B1. The sequence continues at coordinate 16,373 of JBILVK010000046.1, read as the reverse complement.
ACAATGCTTAGAATTGAAGCTGCATTAAAGAACATAAAAAAATAATATTTACATATGAAAATGAACAAATTCTTATCTTTTATCTTAATTGCCTTTGCCTTGGCAAGTTGTGGAGATGCCAAATTCGACCGCATTCCTGGAGAATACCTAGATGTAATTCCACCCGAATTGCATGGAAAATACCAATATTTTGGGAAAGACTTTAAATCGCGTTTAACCGACACTTTATTTGTACAAGTTGGTTCACTTGATATTAAATTAAGTGGCACTAAAGGAAAACATACCTACCAAATTCACCAAGATTTTCAATTACATAAAATAAAAGATGTATTTGTAATGGGTATGCATGATAAAACCATCAGGGAATTATGGAATTTAACGGTAATTGAGCCATCTGAGAATGGATTAAAAATTCATTTTGCCAACGAAGGAAAAATGAAGGCAGAAGACAATGGGGTTATCCATAGACATTTGCCATTTCAAGACATTATGGTGCACCATGATCCATTGCCAGGAGCGCCTGTTCCAGCCAATGGAGCGGCCGAAGTTGTAACAGAAGGCCCTACATTGGCTAGGCTTTACAATGTAAACGATGATCAATTTATGGTGTATTTTAACGAAGAATTAAAAGGCAAAGAATACATCCAATTGATGAAAGACCCCAAAGACAAAACAACCAAAAAAGCAAAGAAGTAATGAGCCGTCCCATTCGTGTTTTAGTCGCAAAAATTGGCTTAGATGGCCATGATAGAGGCGCCAAAGTGATTGCCACAGCCTTAAGAGATGCGGGTATGGAGGTTATTTATACCGGACTTAGGCAAACGCCAGAAATGGTAGTGCAAGCTGCTATGCAAGAGGATGTAGACGTTATTGGGGTAAGCATACTTTCTGGTGCACATTTAAGTGTTTTTAAAAAATTAAAGGACTTGCTGAACCAAAACCAATTAACAGACGTTTTAATTACGGGAGGGGGCATTATTCCAGAAGAAGATATCATTACTTTGAACCAAATAGGGATAGGTAAAATATTCACTCCGGGCTCCCAAACACACGATATATCTGATTATATTAAAACTTGGGTGAAGGAGAACAGAACATTTTGACCATTAAATGGTTATATGACTAATATCATTGTGCATTGATTCTTGTTTTGTTTTAATAAAATAAGTCTTAAAGTTGCACGCAATTTTTTTTTAAAATAATAATTAAAAGATGGAACAAATAAGCGTTGAAACTCAGTTTCAAACATTGATTACAGAAATCAAAGATCAAATTTTTTATATCACCATAAACCGTGAAGACAAATTAAATGCGTTGAACATTCAAACCTTAACTGACATTAAAAATGCAGTTTTGAGCATTTACAATAATGCGGGTGTTAGGGGTATCATTATTACTGGTAAAGGAAGCAAAGCTTTTGCTGCAGGTGCAGACATTGCTGAGTTTGCTAACTTTACAGTAGAAGAAGGAACTAAAATGAGCGAAGAAGGTCATGCCGTATTACGTGCCATAGACCATTGTCCAAAACCTGTAGTAGCTGCCATAAACGGTTTTGCTTTAGGTGGTGGAAACGAATTGGCTATGAGCTGCCATATCAGGGTATGTACTGAGAAAGCAAGATTTGGTCAGCCAGAGGTTAATTTAGGTATTACACCTGGTTATGCTGGTACACAACGTTTGGCTCAATTAATTGGTAAAGGTCGCGCTTTAGAATTTTTAATGACGGGCGACATGATTGATTCGGCAACTGCATTGCATTTAGGATTGGTGAACCATGTGGTACCTGCCGATCAATTGATTACAAAATGCGAAGAGATTTTAAACAAAATTAAAACTAAGGCTCCTATGGCAATTGCCAGTGTAATAAGATGCGTAAACGCTTATTATGAAAAACGTGCCGATGGAAATAACATTGAAATAAATGAATTTGGCAACTTCTTTGGATCAGAAGATTTTATTGAAGGAACTAGGGCATTTTTAGAAAAGCGTCCAGCAAATTTCAGAGGAAACTAAAGAGAAAAAAAAGAAGCAAATTTGCTTCTTTTTTTTTGCGCATTCATTACCTTCACTTAAGCATTTAGAACCTACAAAACATGTTAACCGAATTTAAAAGCATTAATCCGTATACCGAAGAATTGTTGGCTTCTTTTGTTGCTATAAGCCCCAAGGATATAGAATCAGAATTAAACCAGATGAAGTTGGCGCAACTATCTTGGCGCAATTTACCCATAAAAAAAAGAATCGCATTTCTACCCAAGTTGGCCCAATTGCTTAGGTTAGAAGCTGATGCTCTTGCCCAAATTGCCTCTCTAGAAATGGGCAAAGTGCTTTCACATGCCAAAGCTGAAGTTCTAAAAAGTGCAAGTTTATGCGACTATTATTTTGAAGAGGCAGAACAAATTTTAAGCACACATAAAAAGGATTTAGGAAATGGAATTGAAGTGGAATTACAATATGAGCCTTTGGGAATTGTGTTGGGCATATTTCCATGGAATTTCCCTTTTTGGCAAATCCTTAGAAGTGCCATTCCAACCCTAGTGAGTGGAAATGCCATGTTGGTAAAACCTGCGCCCAATGTACCTCAAAGTAGTTTGGCTTTGCAAGAAATTTTGAATCGATGTGGCTTGCCAAAACACTTGTATGTAACAGCCTTTATTGAAACAAGCAACATAGAGAACATTATTGCCCTTAAGCACATAGCCGCTGTAACCCTTACGGGTAGTGGCAAGGCAGGCGCAAGTGTAGCAAGCACCGCAGCAAAGAACCTGAAACCTGCTGTTTTAGAGCTGGGTGGCAACGATCCACTTATCTTACTAGAAGATGCTCCTTTAGATGAAATTTTGGATGAGATTTTATTCTCTCGTTTTCAAAACAATGGTCAAAGTTGCGTGGCTGCAAAGCGCTTCTTGGTGCATGAAAATAGCTTAGAAGAATTTAAGGAAAAGGCCATACAGAAAATCAAGAAGTACCAATTGGGTAATCCTTTGCTAGAAGGCACAGAAATTGGACCTTTGGCCAGGTTAGATTTACAACAAAAATTGGCAGAGCAGGTTAAGTTAAGTGTTTTGCAAGGTGCTAAAATACTCTACCAGCAAGAAGAAACACCTTCAACAGGATATTTCTTCCCTCCTACGCTATTAGGCAACATCAGCGCAGACAATATTGCAAGCACTGAAGAGTTCTTTGGTCCGGTTTTATCGTTGTATGCTTACAAAAATGAAGAAGAATTGGTAAGCATTGCCAACCAAACTCCCTTTGGATTAGGAGCAAGTATTTTTGGCAAAGATTTGGTTCAGGCCAAAAGAATTGCCAAACAAATAGACTCTGGCATGGTCTACCTCAATCAAATGGTTAAAAGTGATGTAAGAATCCCTTTTGGAGGCATCAAGAATTCGGGCTATGGAAGGGAACTTGGACCAGAAGGCTTATTGGCATTTTGCCAAAGGAAAACGCTTTGGGTAAAATAAAAAATTATCCAAATTTAAATTCAGGTCTCAGTATCTTAAAAATCTTTAGTCATATGAGCTCTTTCTAATTTCTTTAATTTGGAAGGAAGAATTCCAAAGTGCTCTTTAAACTTTTTGGTGAAATGGTTATGGTTGTTGAATCCACATTTGTAAAGCACTTCAGAAATAGGTGCAGTGTCTGATTCTATCATTGCTTTGGCCTTTTGCAGCCTCGCTTCAAGAATCAACTGAAACAAGGATTGTCCGCAAATACGCTTAATATTTTTCTGAATAGATGAAATACTCATTGGAAAATGTAATCCAAAATCGCTTAAGGATAAGTTTTCGTTCGATAGATTTTCGTAAATAAACTCCATTACCTCAGCCAAAAACTTCTGGTCTCTTGAAACGTAACTATCCTCTTTACTTTCTATAAATTTTGAATTAACTACCTGCTTTCTGTTTTCTATATTATTTCTACATTTAAGCACCAATTCTTGAAAAGAAAACGGCTTTGTTATAAAGTCATCGGCCATCAAATTAAGAGCCGTTAACTTATCCTCCATAGTAGTTTTTGCTGTTAGGAAAATAAAAGGCAAATGTGAATAGGTAGCATCCGACTTGGCATATTTTAACAATTCAATGCCATCTAAAACAGGCATCATCCAATCAGATAAAATAAGGGCAACCCTCTTTACTTTTAATAGCTGCTTTGCCTCCAAGCCATTAGATGCTTGATAAACGTGATAACCCTCCATTTCTAGCAGGCTAGCGATGTTGGCCCTCAAAATAGGGTCGTCTTCCACTAGCAATATTTTGTCGGCTAAAAAGGCATTTTTTGATCCCATAATTTTAAAACATATTATTCCCGAAAACTCAGGTTATGGCAAATCAAATGCATCATTTCCATCCCTATAAAGAAACAAACAAAGATTTAAAAATGCAATTAAAATCCTTATACAAAGAAAGGAATTAACCCTACAAAAAAGGGAAATATCTATTTATAGTATCCCTTATTTTCTATTTCGGTTCGAACCGAATCTGGAATTAAATACCTAACAGATTTGCCTGCCATGAGGCTCTCGCGGATATAACTAGAGGAGATATTTAACAAGGGAACCTCAAACATTTTAATAGAGGGATGGTTGGCCAATAAAGGCTTTTCAACGATACCTGCTCTGGCATATACAAACACAGAATGCTTATTGAGAATTTCCTCGTAGTTTTTCCACTTGTGAAAACTCTGTAAATTATCGCCACCAATAATTAAGGTAAACTGATATTGAGGGTATTCTTTATTTAGCTCTTCTAATGTGGTGGAAGTATAAGAAGGCTTACTCAGCCTAAATTCAATATCGCAGGTCTTAAAACGCTTATCTTGTTCAACGGCTAAATTCAACAAGTGTATTCGTATGTTTTCGTCCAATAATTCATCTTGTTCTTTAAAGGGATTTTGCGGCGAAACCACAAACCAAATTTCATCTAACTGGGCATAATCTGCCATGTAATTGGCTATGATTAAATGGCCAACATGAACCGGATTAAATGAACCAAAAAACAAACCTATTTGTTTCATGCTAATTCTGATTTAGGAATTCATTTACCAAGTCTTCGGCCTCTTGCAATGCTTTGCTTAACTCATTGTTTAAAATGGTTTTTTCAAACTTCTCTTCAAAGGCAAGTTCCTTTACAGCCTTGCCCACTCGCATCTTAAGGGTTTCTTCGGTTTCGGTCGACCTAAACCTGAGTCGTTGTTCTAAGACCTCCACACTGGGCGGTTTCACAAAAATGGCTAAGGCCTGGGTGCCAAAATATTCTTTAATATTTAATCCGCCCACCACATCTACATCAAACAAAACCACTTTGCCCAATTGCCAAATTCTATCTATTTCAGATTTAAGGGTGCCATAAAAATTTCCTCCATACACCTCTTCATGCTCCAAGAAATCTCCTTGCCAAATTCTTTTTTTAAACTCCTCTTGAGATAAAAAATAGTAATCTTTTCCGTTAACCTCTCCCTCGCGTTGCTTTCTAGTACAAGCAGATACAGAAAACATTAAATTGGGATTGATGCTTAATAAATGACGAACAATGGTAGTTTTACCAGACCCAGAAGGTGCACAAAAAATTACTACTTTCCCTTTTTGCATGAAGTAAAAAAATTAAAGTACGTTATTAATTTGTTCCTTTATTTTCTCCAACTCATCTTTCATCACCACAACCGTTCTTTGCATAATATGGTGATTGCTTTTAGACCCAATGGTATTTATTTCTCTGCCCATTTCTTGGGCTATAAAGCCTAATTTTTTTCCGGTTGAACCAAGGCGAATGGTTTCTTCAAAAAAATCACAATGCTGCTTTAAACGCACCTTCTCCTCACTAATGTCCAATTTTTCGATATAATAAATAAGCTCTTGCTCAAACCTGTTTTTGTCAACTTTTTCTTGATTTAAAGAAAGTAAATCTTTCTGAATTTTATCCTTTACGGTTTGCAATCTTTCTGCCTCAAATGGCTCCAAACCTTGCATATTACTAAGGATGCTGGCACTCATTTTACTCAATTCGTTTTCTAAAACCTTGCCTTCAATTAACCTAAATTCATCAAAGCTTTCATAGGATTTTCTCACAGCAGAAAATATTTGTTTCCAATCTTCTTCATCTGGAGTTTCATCATTGGGTTGCAACACGTTGGGAATCAAAAATACATTGTTCAACAAATCACTTGCATTCCAATTGGTTTCACTAGCCAAGGCCTTTACCTCATTTAAGTAATAGGTAGCAACCTCTCTATTTAAAGGAGTAATTCTATCTTCTGCTAATTTATATTGAATGTTAATAGACAACTGGGCAGTACCTCTTTCTAGCCATTTGCTCACCTCTCTTCTCAGCTCCAATTCTTTGTGCTGCCAATTGCGAGGCATCCTAATATTGAGCTCAAGAAACTTGCTGTTTAAGCTCTTTAATTCGGCCTTTACGGTAAACCTGTCTGTTTCTAATTCGGCCTGACCAAAGCCTGTCATTGATCTTAACATAATACGATATAAGTGGGCAAAAGTACATAAAAAGGCCTTAGCCACAAAACCACTCCCAAATTATTGCTCCTAGTTGGCAATAAGCAAAGGAAATTCAACGCTTACCTTGGTCCCTTCACCCAATTTACTCTTCAAATGTATACTACCACCATGCATATCCATAAAATATTTGGCAATAGACAACCCTACCCGTTTACCTTGAATAGTCTATACATTATAAATTATAAAAAACGACTCTAATATAAATGGCATTTCAGAATCTGGGATACCTATTCCTCTGTCAGAAAATACAATTTCTAGCACTTTATTATCTGAGTTCACATTTACTTCCACCACAGAATGCTCCTCAGAATACTTACATGCATTGCTCAATATATTATTAAAAACATGCACCAATAATTTTGGATCGAACCGAACCTTGCATTCCTTTACATTTGAATGAAAAACCAAGTGATGATTTAAGGTATACCTGTTTGCTTCTGTTGCTAAATATGTATCAACAAAATCTGCCAAATCACCTTCTATTGGATTATATGGAATCTTAGCAGATTCAATACTTCCCATTAACAATACATCTGTCATTAAAGAGGTAATTCTATCTACATCAAATAAAATATTATCGAGCGACCCTTGTAAATCTTGAGCTTCTTTTACCTCTTTTAAAGAGGCTACTCTATCTATGCGCATTTTAATTAATTCTGCACTGCTTCTAATACCTGCCAAAGGAGTTCTAAATTCATGAGAAGCCATGCCCACAAACCTAGATTTTAAATCGCCCAGCTGCTTTTCCTTTTCAAGGGATGTTCTTAACTCAGCTTCCGCCACCTTGCGTTTGGTAATGTTCTCAATAGACCCTACCAAGCCCATCACCTTTTGCCTTTTGCCAATTATTTTATTAATCTCAACATCAAACCAAAGAATATTGCCCTTGCTATGCAACAATTCTAACTCCACATGAAAATTAAGCTCATTAGATGTAATCCATTCCTGAATGGGATTGAAATTCTTTGGATCAACCATAAAATGAGCAAAGTTCTTACCTAAAGTATCTTGTAAATGATACCCCGTAAATTTTGTCCAGGCTCTATTTAAAAAAGTAAACTCTCCCAAATCATTGGCTTCAAAAATCACTTCTCGCAGGTTTTCAACCAAATCTCTGTATCGTTTTTCGCTGCTTCTTATCTGCTCTTCTATCACTTTATTGGGCGTAATATCAAGAATAAAACCAACCATAAAAATAGGCTTACCTTGCTCATCAAAATCTATCACTTTTCCAAAATCCAATACCCAAATATATTGGCCTTGGTTCGACTTAATTCTATATTCAATGTTGTAGTTAGGGGTTTCTTTCCCCTCGGCTTTTACTTGTTTTTGGAGGGCAATTTTAACGCTTTCAAGGTCGTCTGGATGAATATTTTTGAACCAATTCTTTCCTACGTGTAAAAACTGCTCTTGGCTATTAAAACCTAAAATTCTTTTATAAATATCGTTGCTTTGTAATTGGTCTGTTACCAAATTCCACTCCCACATCCCCAAATTTGACGTATTAATGGCCAACTCCAATTTCTGGTTTGCTTGCTCTAACAAATCCATATTTCTTATCAAATCAGACACATCTCTGGTGATACACACCAAAGACCCATCTGGCAACAAGCGCAAAGTAATTTCCTGAAAAACCTTCCCCCCCTTTTTGGTAACCCCCAATGACTGTCCGCTCCATAAGCCCTTTTCACCTAGCAATGGAAACACAAATTCATTGATTCTTTGTATTTCTGCATCTTCATACAATACTTGCCAATTCTTGCCTATGAGCTCATCTTTTTCGTATCCAAAAATAACTTCATGGGCATGGTTCATGTAATAGTATTTACCTTCAGCATCAAGCAAGGCAATACCATCTGGCGCATTGGAAATGGCTTCATTTTGCTTGTGAATGAGTTCCTCTTGCTCACTCATTCTGGTTATATCCATGCCATAACCTATCGCAATTTCAAGACCACCATCTGCATCAAAAACAGGATGAATGATGCGCAAATGCTTTTTATACTCACCGTTCCCTATAGGGAATTTTTCTTCAAAAGAATAAGGCTTTTTATCTACCAACATTCTATCATAAACAGCACGACGTTCTTCTGCTATTGCCATATCTTTATTGCGATAACGACAAAAATCGAAATCATCTTTCCCAATTAACCACTCACGTGTATGCTCATTTTTAACTGCATTTCTATTAACAAATAAATACCGCTGATTTTTATCAAGCACCACAATATCGGTAGGAATATTATTGAAAATGGACTCATAAAAATCCTTTTGCTTATTCATACTTTCATATTGCTTTGTAAGCTCCAAAGACAACTCACTTCTCTTTAAATATGAACCTATATTAGAAGAAATTGCCACCAAGGTACTAATCTCCATATCTAGCCAATCGCGCTCTTGCGTGCAATCGTCAAAACCAATAAATCCCCAAAATTTTTGATCAAAAATAACAGGTGTAAACAAAACGCTTTTGATAAACTGTACCTCTAAGGCTTCCCTAAAAACAGCATCAGTAATATCCTTGGTATTGGTAAAAAAAGGCTCTCCATTTTTTAGCGAATTTTTAAAAGAAAGATGCTCGTCCCATGGAAAATTTTCCAATATGTCTAAATCAATCTGAGGCTCCACACCCTTCTTTACCCATTCGTATTCGTAGTGCATAAATTTCAACTCACCATCCACATAAACGTTTCTAAACAAATAACACCTGTCTACCTGCGCAGCTTCCCCCAAAACAGCCATTACTTCATTCATCACCTTGTTTATGGGCCCATCACTAATTAATACATCAGAAGAGTGAAGCACCGCATAAAACAGCTTATTGTATTTATCCCTATCAAATATCATGGTTCAAAGCTTATAAAGACAAAGGTACGGTTTGAACCAATCCATCGTTCACCAAAATGCGGAAGATTATAATCATTTCTCACCCCAAAAGATTGACAATAAATAGTAACTAAGCTAGCAAAAATGCCTTATTTTCGCAGCCCAAAATATGAATAGCTACCAAAGATTTCTGCCATACTTCAAGAAAATACTTTTCCTCAGTTACCCTATTATCATTGGGCAACTGGGCATTGTACTCATGGGTGTAGCCGATATTGTAATGATAGGCAAACTAGATGCTGTTAATTTAGCAGCAGCCTCCCTCGCAAACTCTGTGTACTTTTTTATCTGTATTTTGGGCATCGGCACACTAACTGCCGTTTCACCTTTAGTAGCCAAAAGCAAGGGAGCCGGACATCCAAACCAGTGCGCTATCCTATTCAATCAAGCAATTATTGCAGCTCTTTTACTTACGGTATTTATCAGTGTGGTGCTTTACATTCTCACAGAAAACTTGCATTGGTTCGCACAAACAGAGAGGGTAACACTACTTACAAAAAGCTATTTGCATGTCTTAAATGCAGGTACCCTTCCTATGCTACTTTTTATGGCGGTTAAACAATACAGCGATGGATTGTCTTTTACCAAACCTTCTGCTATCATCACATTTATTGCCCTTTTGTTAAATGTATTTTTAAACTGGGTACTTATCTATGGAAAGTTTGGCATGCCGCGCTGGGAGCTATTTGGCGCAGGTGTAGCCACCAGCTTATCTCGCTATTTTATGGCCATTACCATGTATGCATATGTAAGGTATACTCATTTCTATAAACCCTACTTGCACTTAAAAGAACATGAACACGATAGAAAATATTTGATTCAAATTTTTAAAATCGGACTCCCATCGGGCTTTCAATATTTTTTTGAAATAGGGGCTTTTGCCTTCGCTGCCATTATGATTGGCTGGATAAGTGAATTTGCCTTAGCAGCACATCAAGTTGCCATCAATGTAGCCTCAGTAACCTATATGATTGCAACTGGAATATCTGCTGGAGGCTCTATTGCCGTAGGAGATGCCTTAGGCAGAAAAAACAAAAAAGACCTCAATGATGCTGGCAGAGCGGCCCTCATTTTAGGAGCAGCCTTCATGGGATTTTGCGCCCTTGTGTTAGCAGTTTTCGCCCCAGATATTATTGCCCTTTATACCAACGATACTCAAGTGGCTTCAATGGCAATTTACCTATTATACATTGCTGCTTTCTTCCAACTAAGCGATGGCATTCAATGTGTGGGCTTAGGCGTATTACGTGGCATTGGCGACACTAAAATTCCCACCATTATCACCATCATTGCCTATTGGGGAATAGGCATTCCATTTGGCTATTATTTTGGCTTTACCCTCAATTGGAGTTTATATGGGGTATGGTTTGCTTTGCTACTGGGATTAACCCTTTCGGCCATTTTACTCAGCACTAGATTTTTAAAAGAAAGCAGAGAAATAGATGTTAGCTATCACTCCGCACTCAACGATCAATTTCATGCGCACTAACCTCAAAGTACACCTCGCTCTCTTTACCGTTTCCCTATTATATGGCGCAACTTTTAGCATTGCTAAAGTGGCTATGCCAGAATTTGTAAAGCCATTCGCCTTCATATTATTGCGTGTAATTGTTGCTACCATTTGCATTTTTCTATTCCACAGACACTATGTAAAAGGCGCTATTCACGATAAAAAAGATTTGCTCCCTTTGGTTATTTCTGCCATGTTTGGCGTTGCTGGTAATATGCTGCTATTTTTCAAAGGCCTCTCCATTACCTCGCCCATTAATGCCTCCGTGCTTATGCTCAACACCCCTATTTTTGTGTTGGTATTTGCCGCAATTATCCTCAAAGAGAAACTTACACTCACTAAAATTTCAGGAATTGCCATAGCGGCCGTTGGCGCACTCCTACTCATGGGAGGCACCCGCTTTCAATTTCACCCAGAGACCGTTTGGGGCGATGTTTATGTTACCCTCAATGCCATCATTTACGCCTTCTACTTGGTATACGCCAAACGCCTTATGGTTAAATACCATCCTTTAACCGTTACCCTTTATTCCTTCTTCTTTGGCTTCTTCATGGTACTTCCTTTCGGTCTGAACCAAGCGCTGGAAATAGACTTTTTAAACTTGCCTTCACATATTTGGATGGCCATCGCTTTTGTAACCATTGGCTCTACCTTCCTTACATATGTGCTCAATGCCTATGCGCTTAAACATGCAAGTTCCGGACTAGTGGGCTCATACATATACTTGCAACCCGTGCTGGCAACCCTCATTGCCATTGGTCTTGGCAAAGACATGCTCACCCCACAAAAGTTCATAAGCATTCTCGTAGTATTTGGCGGAGTGTACCTGGCTTCCTTTCATAAGAAGTCGGCCCAAGAGATAAAAAAATAACTGCGTTTATATACAAACGAACCAATATTTAAAACGAGCCAAAACAAATTTTGCCTAGCAATACTATTGTAGTAAAATTCAATAGCTAAAGGCCCAAAAACAAAAGAGACGAATTCCTTAGAACACGCCTCTTTTGCTACATCAATTCCACAAATACTATTCCTCTTCTACATTGTTTAACTTCATCCAAAGGGTATAAGCGCCTTTAGAAACAATGCGCATCTTCTCCAAATTAACCCCTTCTGCACTCATAATTTCTGTTTCGTCGCCAGAAATCATTCCAGCTACAACTTTCACTTTCTCATAACTATGCTCTCCTCTTTCTACAAAAATATAATGCTCTGCACCATCATGTATAATAGCTTCGGTAGGCAATACCATGGCCTTCTTAGCAACACCCACAAGCTCTGCATTCATATAGGTTCCTGGCACCAAGGTCTTGTCATATAACTCAAAATGACAATGAACATTCACGCTTCTATCCGCACCCACATCTTTACCAATAAGAATTAACTCGCAAGGATAAATCTTCTCTGGATGTGTATTGGTATATGCATTCACTCGCATACCCTTATACAAATGCTCCAAGTCTTTTTCAAAGATGTTTAAACTTAAATGTATATCCTCCGGATTAACCAACTCAAACAACACATCAGTTGGGTTAACATACTTACCAATATTCACATTTACCTTGCTCACAAAACCATTCATAGGAGCATGAATGGGAATGCTACGCGTAATGCTAGACTCTGTAACTTTACTTGGGTTCAGACCAATTAACAACAATTTTTCTGATAATGATTTACTGGCAATTAAAGCACTTTCATAAGCCTCTTTCGATTGCTGAAAAACCTTATCACTACTGGCCTTAGAAGCATTTAGTTCTTTCTGACGATCAAACTCCTTGGTATACATTTCTAACCTAGATTTTGCTACCAAATAATCTTGTTGCAGGTCAATGTATTTTGCATCTTCCATAATGGCAATGACCTCCCCTTTGTTAAAATGCATGCCCGGTAATAACTTGGTATGTTTTAAATAACCACCCATAGGCATACATACCGAAACCAAGTTTTGGGGTGGCACATCTATTACCCCATTCACTTTAAATACCTGAGAAATATTCTTCTCTTTTACCCCCACTATGCTCAGCTCCATATTGTTTAATTGAGCCGTATCCAAACTCACCAAATTGCCCGCCCCAGGCTTCTTTGCAGATTCTTCTGCAGGCACTTGTTTGTTACCACATCCTGCCATGTAAAACAAACTTATTATTAGAATTAATATCCTATTCATGTTTAATTAGTATTAAGGTTGATAGCTTTTGTAATGTATAAATAATTGATTGAGCTGCTGAACAGCTTCTAGGTAATTGATTTGTGTTTGCATATTCTGTTGGTGCAAAAGCATCCACTCCATAAAATTGATATTGCCTTGCTTAAACTGTTTCCATGCGGCGTCTTGCGCTAATACTGCCATGGGCAAAGCCTCTTTTTCATAATAAACACAAAGACCTTGCAAGGAATTCATCTGCGCTTGATAGTCGCTCATTTGCCTATTCATCATGCGCTTGGCATACTGATAATCCAGCTCACTTGCCTTTAGCTCAAAGGCCAACGCTTTTGAACGCGATTGGTTCGAACCAAAAAATAATGGCACCCCAACACCTAATTGGATGGCTTGAAAACGAGCACTCCTTGCATAATAAACTTCGTCGCTTCCCACACCAGTAATCGACATATTTTGGTAGCCCACTTGGAGCTCTGGGAGGTATTTACTGCGCTCAGTTTTTAACCTAGCTTTACTTATATCTTTTTGGTAGGCATAGCGCTTTAAATACGGACTATTGCTCAGCTCATTGCTATCAGGCAAGTTAATTTCCATGCGCAAATCTTGCATGAGGGGCTCGTAATTTTCTTTATCACCTAACAACAATTGGAAATGCAATAGACTTGCCTTTTTCTCTAACAATACTTGTTGCAACAAGCGCATAGATTCTGCCATTTGCTGCTGCGCAGAAGCCTTCTCCATAATATTACTCTCTCCAGAACTATAACGCAAATTGGCCAACCTCAGCAATTCTTCCACCTGCGTTTTAGAGGCTTGTAACAATTTTTCGCGCTCGCTTAAATACAAATACGTATAATATTGCTTACTCACCTCCGCCCTTAAATTAAGCTTCTCTGCCATAAAATTTTGCTCGGCCAACCTAGATTCTGCCTTCAACACTTTTTTCTGATTGGCATAAAAAGTGGGAAAAGCAAAACTCTGACTCAACAACAATTTATCATCATTGTAATTCGAATTTAACTGTCCGCGCTCATATTGCGCAGTTGTGAGTGGCACATTCCAAGCACTCCCCTGCATCTTCTGCGAAGCCTTTGTTTTATAGTCCTGCGCGCTTAATCCTTCATTGTAAATATAGGCAGTATCAATGGCAGCTTTCAAAGAAATAGGTGTCTGTGCATTTAGGTTCGAACCAAACAAAAATGCAAATAATACTACCGCAACTTTTGGATATTTTATGGCTGCCCTTTTCTCAAATACCAAATACAAAACAGGCAAAACAAACAAGGTTAATAGGGTGGCCAATAACAAGCCTCCAATAACTACAGTGGCTAGAGGTCGCTGAACTTCTGCCCCTGCACCATTGCTTAATGCCATAGGCAAAAAGCCTAGAGAGGCAACGCAGGCGGTCATTAAAACCGGACGTAAACGCAACTTAGTACCTTCAATGACTACCTCACGTAAGTTGACAGTGCCTTCATTTTTGCGGCGGTTAAACTCTGCAATCAAAACAATGCCATTTAATACTGCAACCCCAAATAAAGCAATAAAACCAACCCCTGCCGAAATACTAAATGGCAATCCCCTACTGGCCAATGCAAAGATACCTCCCATGGCAGAAAGCGGAATGGCTGAGTATATCAGCAATCCGTGTTTCATTGAATTAAAAGCAAAATACAACAACAATAAAATAAGCAACAAGGAAACTGGAACTGCAATAGATAAGCGCGCCTTAGCAGCTTCTAAGTTTTCAAAGGCACCTCCATAAGTTACAAAATAACCTGCAGGTAAATTAACCTCCTTCTTCATTTTTTCTTGCAACTCGGTTACAATACTTTGCACGTCTCTGCCACGCACGTTAAAGCCCATTACAATACGACGCTTGGCGTCTTCGCGCTGTATTTGGTTGGGACCATCTTCTATCTCAACCCTTGCCAATTGATGCAACGGAACCTGAGTACCATTGGAAGTAGGCACCAACAAATTTTGAATATGATGCAATTCATTGCGTTGGTCTTTTTGCAAACGCACCAATAACTCAAATCGCCTTTCACCCTCATACACCATGCCGGTTTCTCTGCCAGCAAAGGCAGCATGTACCACTTCATTTACTTCAAAAACACTCAATCCATATTGCGCCAAAACCTCACGCTTAAGTTGTATCACAATTTGAGGCATACCCGTTACAGGTTCCACAAAAATATCCTTTGCCCCTTCTATGCCTTGGGCAATGGCGCCCATTTTGCTTGCATAATGCGCCAAAGTATCTAAGTCCTCCCCAAATATTTTGCATACCACATCCTGTCTGGCACCCGTCATTAACTCATTAAAACGCATTTGCACGGGATACTGAAATCCAAAAGTAACACCAGGAATCTCCTCCAAGGTCTTGCTCATTTTCTCTGCCAATTCATTAAAAGTTTTAGCACTGGTCCACTCGCTTTTATCCTTTAAAATAATCATCAAATCCTGTGCCTCCATAGGCATTGGATCAGTAGGAATTTCGCCACTACCAATCTTAGCAACCACCTTTACTACCTCTGGATATTTTTCCAATAAAAGCTTAGAAGCCTTCTTAGACACATCAATACTTACATTTAAATTACTGCCCGTTAAAACCCTTGTTTCCACAGCAAAATCGCCTTCCTCCAAAGAAGGAATAAACTCACCTCCCAAGGTACTTAACACACCAATAGATAGTACAAACATCACCAATACCGTACTGATAATTAGCTTGGGCCTATCCAACGCTTTCACTAAATATTTTTTATAAAACAATTCCACCTTAGCCATCCACCTATCGGCAAAATTAGGTGCATGCGAAATGTTTTTTAAGACCAAAGCACTCATCATTGGAATATAGGTGAGCGATAAAATAAAGGCACCCAACAAAGCGAAAGCAACTGTCTGCGCCATGGGCTTAAACATCTTTCCTTCTATGCCTTCTAAACTAAAAATTGGCAAGTACACAATTAAAATAATAAGCTGTCCAAACACCGCACTGTTCATCATTGTACCCGCAGAATGTTTCACGTGAGAATCCATTTTGCTCTGAGATAAATCTGCAATTGCGGTAAAGCGCCGACTATGCGTTATCGTATGCATTACTGCCTCCACAATAATTACGGCACCATCTACTATCAATCCAAAATCTAAGGCACCTAAGCTCATCAAATTTCCACTCACGCCAAATGCATTCATCATGATAACTGCAAACAGCATAGACAATGGAATAACAGAGGCTACCAAAAATCCAGCCCTCACATTACCCAAAAACATCACTAATATAAAAATAACAA
>JBILVK010000045.1:0-22962 GCA_044370475.1 Bacteroidia bacterium | reverse complement strand
AAAAATGCAATTTTTTTATAGGAATAGCCTATGCCTAAACTATTGCTTAGCTCATTATTTACCGAGCTTATTCTTGTGTTAAAATAGCCTTTTAATCCACCATCTATTTGTGGTTTTCGGCTCACAAAATTTACAACACCTCCCAATGCATCAGAGCCATACATTAGGCTACTGGGACCAAACAAAACCTCAACTCTTTCTAAATTATGTTGGTCTATGCGCAAAATATTTTGCAAATGGCCGCTTCTGTATATGGCGTTATTTAACCTAATACCATCTAAAACTAGCAATACTTTATTGGCTTCAAATCCGCGTAAAACGGGGCTTCCGCCGCCTTGCTGACTTTTCTGAACCAATATTTTTCCCGACTCTTGAAGTAAGTCTGCAGTAGTTTGTTTGTTTTGAAAATTGATTGTTTTTTGGTCTATAATTTCTACTTGCCTCGAGATGTCTTTTTTCTTTTCGGTGAACCTATCTGCAGAAATAATTAATGCATCCATCTCAACATTGGCACTATCGTTTTTTTGTGCCTGAACCAATGCCATGCAGTGTAGCAGAAGAAGAGTGAGTGCAAGTCTAATCATCAACAAATATAATTTTGGTTCAGACATTCAAAAAATAGATTTCAATATAAGAACTGATTTTTGTTTTTAACGGGTGGCACTGGACAGGCAGCATATTTTTTAGCCAGTTTATGTCTATTGGCTGCAATTTTAGTATACAAGAATTTGTTGAAACTACTTGGAATTAGCCTAAAGACCAACAGGAATTTAATGGGGTAGGGGAGTTTCTTTAAAATCTCAAAAACAGCCCAATGATGGGTGAATACTTGGTTGTTATCAAATAGTATTACAGAGTCAATACCTGCATCTACTTGGTACTTCTGTATAATCTCCCTACCTAAATCAGAGTCTAAAGGACAAAAAAAGAATTGCTGCTTTGGATCAAACCGAATAATAAAATTCACAAAATAATTGCAAAGGGCACAGTACCCATCATAAAATAGAATGGGCGTTTTCATATGCTTAATTTGGTTTTTTTGCCTTATCTGGGTCAAAGCTCACCGGCGAAAATAAATGCAGCATAAGCACCCTTGCATATCTGTATGTAATAGGCGAAGTGGCAATTAAACTTCCTACAATAGGGATAACATAGGTCCAAAAACCTGCCTTACCATTGCTAAAAAACAAGATGGCGCCTCCAAGCACCAACATCAGTCCAACCGTTAAAGCGTAACTTACATACATAGCCCCCCAAAAGAATCCGGGTTCTATCTCGTATTTTAACCCACATACCTTGCAGTTGGCATCCATATCCATAAACTTTTTAAGGTTATAAAATGGATAGTTAAACATCTTTCCACTTTGGCATTGTGGGCATTTAGATTTAGCTATTGAGAGAAACCTAGATGGTTCGTATGAGTCGCACATGGCAATTAATTAATTAAGTGAGTTAAGGTCTATATTGTTAGATTCAAGTGCTTTCTTTTCTTTATACTTTTTATAGTAAACAAAGCCGAAAATTCCAGCTATGGCATAAGGTAAAACCAATAAATAAAGGATGCCATTGTTTAAGGTATTGCCAACTTGTGTTCCGCCATCTTCGCGTGCTTTTTCAATATTGCTTTTGCACATACCACATTGAGCCATGGCTGGCTCAACGCCTACAATGCTAATAAGTAATAACAGAATAATATACGTTTTTTTGAAGCTTTTCATTGTTAAGACCTTATTCTAATTTGGGTAGAACGGACTAATCATTAAATAAACAATTACTCCAGTTATGGTAACATAAAGCCAAATTGGATAGGCAAACCTAACAACTTTTTTGTGAAGTTCAACCTGCATTTGCAATCCCCTATAGAAACTAATTAAAATGAGGGGTAATACCACCGCTGCTAAAACAATGTGGCTAAGCAAAATACCTAGGTAAAGCGACCTGTAATCTGCTCCTTCAGGGTATTTGGTTTCTGGTGCCATCCAATGGTACAAAATATAGCTTACCAAAAATATGCTACTAAGCACAAAGGCCCCTAAATTAATAGCCTTATGCTTTGCAATATCCTTTTTCTTTATAAAATAAAGAGATAGTAACAAAAGCACACTGCAAGTTCCGTTTATAAAAGCATTCAACTTTGGCAAAAAGTATGTCCATGATGGCAATTCTGCAGGCACTGGCAATACTTTCTTATTCAATATTACAACGGCAACAAGCACAACAGCCGATATGGCCATGGCTACTCTAAAAAACAACTTGTCTTTACTTTCCTGGGTGGTGGTACTCATACAATAAAACTTTTATATCTTCTTCTAAGCGTTTTATTTCTACATCGCTAAAACTATCGTAAACGCCTCTAATTCTCTTTTCTTTATCTACCAATATAAACTGCTGACTATGGTCTATTGTTTTCTCTTCTAAAGAAACAGGCAATAAAAAGCCTCTGCCAATTCCAAATAGGTCAACATGACTGCTTCTAACAAAATGCCAAATCTTAGCATCTGCATCAAATTTCTTGGCATATTCTGCCAATACAGGTACACTGTCGTTAAGAGGATCTACCGTAAAGGAAACAAACTCAACTTCGGCAAATTCTTTGTATTTCTCATAAACCTTTGATAAGCGTCTGTTCATGGTTGGACAAACATCCTTACAAGAGGCAAAGAAGAAATTTGCAATAAAAATACTGTTATCAAAATCTTTTAGTTGCAGCGTATCATTGTTCTGATCTACTACCAAAAAATTAGGAACCTTGTAATAAATGGTATCTTTCTGAGTGGTTCCGTTAGGTGGAATGCGCTCTCCAAAAATGGGTAGCGACTTAAAATTCATCGTTCCTAAGCTCAGCATATAAAAAATAACAACCGGAACTACAAGTAGTCCGGTTGCTATCCAAAATCCTTTTCTTTTCATTATTTAAACCACCTTAGCATGTTTGTATAATCACCTTCAATAATCATGAGGGTAACAAAGAAAATAACAAAAATCATTGGTAAAACAATTGAATACATCAAAACTTTTCTTTCAAATTTCATGTGCATAAACACACCAACAATAAAATAGGCTTTTACTACTCCAAGAAGAATGAATAACCAATTCTTCCACATGGAGTGGTTTGATAGTAGAATGAAGTAAATAACAATATCTACAACCGTAAAGGCTAGCAAAATCCAGAATGTTTTCCAGATTTGGCTTTTCATGTCTTTTGGTGTTTCTGTGTGCTCTAAATGTTCTATGTGTTCCATTTTAGATAATATTTTAAAGGTGAATAAATTAAATAAGGTAGAAAAAGGTAAATACAAATACCCAAACTAAATCAACAAAGTGCCAGTATAATCCAACTTTTTCAACCATTTCATAATGGCCTCTTTTTTCATAAGTGCCGTTCAATACATTGATATAGGTTATAATGTTTAATACCACCCCAGAGAATACGTGGAAACCATGAAACCCAGTTACTATAAAAAAGAGTGCAGCAAACGAACGTGGACCATATGGGTTTCCATATAGACGCGCCCCTTCACCAATAAATGTAGCCCATTCCCATGCTTGGCAACCTAAAAACATAGCCCCGCCAACAATAGTCATCAACATGTATTTTGCAACCTCATCTTTTGCATTTCTGTGACCAGCTTCTACAGCCAAAACCATGGTAACCGAACTCAAAATTAGAATGAAGGTCATTAAACTCACAAAGAACAATGGCAAATGAACACCATGTACAAATGGAAAGTGGTTAAAAACCAATTCAGGAGATGGCCAATGATCTTGCACAAAGTATTTCGTTTTTTCCACCATCTCTTGCACAAAATTGTCTGATAAATGATCGAAAGGTTTTACCACCAAATTATGAATTGGCGATTGAAAGCTGTAACGGATAAATCCATAAGCAATTAGTAAAGATGAAAAGGTAAATGCATCAGAAAGTAAGAAGATCCACATCATTAACTTTCCGTAACTTACACTGAATGGTGATTTACCACCTCCCCATGTAAATTTTTTCTCCGCGCTTAAAGTGTTTGTAGCCATTTTTGATTTATGCTTTTTTAGGTTTTTAATTATCTATATAGGTATAAAAATAAATAGAGGTATAACCACAAGATTCCAATAAAATGTTGGTAGGTTACACACATGTTTAAATATAATGTTGCTTGCTTGTTTACTTTATTTCGCAAAGATTCAACAAACATGATCAGTACAAATACTACACCTGCCACAACGTGAAACAAATGAACTCCAGTAATTACGTAAACAAATGAATTAGAAGGATTAGAAAAGGCAAAAAATACATTGTCGGCAATCAATTGCTGCCACGCAAAAAACTGTCCAAAACAAAAGCCAATTCCCAGTAAAAGTGTTATGCCAACCAAAGATTTAACCTGAACCAAGTTGTTCTTTTTAGCTGCCATATATGCCCATTGTATGGCTATAGAAGAAAGTATGATGAGAAACGTGTTCACAGCAAAAAGAGATGGCAAATTAAATATCTCCCAATTTCCTTCACCGCGTCTTACAATGTAAGCACTTGTAAACCCAGCAAACAACATCAAACTGGCTATAATCAATAACCATAGTACTAACTTTTTAGGGTTAACTACAAAGTTAGATTCTTCGTTGTTTTGTATTATCGTGTTTTGCATCTTAAATTTTATCAATTAAATATCCCAACTGCACCATCGGCAAATAAACAAATGAGGCAAACATCAACTTCTTGGCATCAGCAATTTCACAGGTCTTAAACAACCTAAATGAATAATAGCTCAACATCAATCCGCCTAAAGCTCCAACGATGGCAGAACTAATGCCACTTACCCCAAATTGATAAGGTAACATCCCAATAGGTATCAAGGCCAAACTAAAAGTTAAGGTCTGCAAAGCTGTTCCTTTATCCCTACCCGGAGTAGATGGTAACATCTTAAATCCAGCGCGCTTATAATCTTCATCCAATATCCATGCAATGCTCCAAAAGTGTGGAAACTGCCAGAAGAACTGAACTCCAAATAAAATAATAGCCGGTATGTCAATGGTTCCAGTATAAGCAACCCATCCTAATAAAGTAGGAATGGCGCCAGGAAAAGCCCCTACAAATACAGACACAGGCGATACGCGTTTTAATGGCGTATAGATAAAGGCATAGCTCATTAAGGCTCCCAATGCCAACCAACCACTCAATGGGTTCAAATATTGGTGAATCAAAAACACACCACTAACTCCCATCAATAAACTAATGATGGAAGCCTCTGATACACTCATTCTATTAGTTGCCACAGGCCTATTAGCAGTACGCACCATCAATTTATCAAAGTCCTTTTCAATAACTTGATTTATTCCATTAGATGCGCCTGTTACCAAGAATCCGCCCAAAGACAGCATAACTACCTCAAACCAGTTTATTGCACCAGAGCTTGCGGTAAGGTATGTTATCACAGAAGAGAATACCACCAGAAAGGTTAGCCTAAACTTAACCAATTGGTTATAGTCGGTAACCTTCGACTTGAGATATCCCATTTCGGCAACACCTTCGTTATTATTTATTACTTTTACTTCCACGTTTTAAACGTTTTCTTTTTTTAATTCAACCTTTGTAAACACTAAGATTGCAATGAACAATTGTAATCCCACTGTTAAACTTCCCAATGTGAGGTGTATGCTTTGAAACTGCGCCGGAAATCCCAAGTTCGCTAATACTACTCCTGTAAATGCCTGAGTAAATATCAGTGAAATTAAGGCCAAAGCTGCTTTATATAAAAGAGAATTTCTTTCAAATAATTGCTTAAACTTAATCACCGTAAATACAGATAATGCCAAGTTTAACCAGCTCCAACTTCTATGCGCAATAAAGATAAATCCCAACTCTTCTGTCCACAAATTTCTATTGTCTATTCTTCTGCTTACCTCGTCAACTGCCTCCCTTACTTGCGTTCCGCTTACGGTCTGAACCAAAGCCACGAATAAAGTAAACAGTAACAGCATACGCAGAGGTTTAAATTCTTTGTGCTGCAAAATCACAAAATCCTGACTCGCCGTAATGGTATAGATAAGCAATCCAACAATAACCAATGCAATGAGCATATGTATAGTTATCATATAAATGGCCAAATCACTCGATACCACTTTAGCGCCTATCCAACCCTGAAACCCAACAAGGATAAAGGCCAAAAAGCTTAACCAGAATATTTTCTTGTTACCGCTTTTTAAATAAGGAAACGCAAATACCACGGTCAAGAAAATGAGCAATCCTATGAGAACACCTATTAAGCGGTTCACATATTCTGTCCATGTCTTGTACACATCAAAGTCTGCAATTTCTTTACCTGCTACCGCAAATTGGGTCTTATAATCTGCTGGTAATTCACTGATATCTGTTGGAGGCACCAATTGACCAAAACACTTTGGCCAATCCGGACAACCCATTCCACTACCCGTACTTCGCACCAATCCACCTACAAAAATGAGAAAGAACACTGCCGCTATGGTTAATATTCCAAAGCGTCTAAATCTATTTTGTTGTTTATTTTCTATCACTTTATTTTTTACTTGGTTCAGCCAAAAAGCTAAACCAAGTAAAGTATTTTATGCTACTACTGCTGCCTCAGAAATCACACCTTTGCTCACTGGTAATCCAGTTGATTCTTCCATTGGGTCGTTCTGACCAGCATCAGGTACATTTTGAGGGATAAAATCATCGTCTGCCCCAGGCTTACTGTAATCATATGCCCAACGGTAAACATGAGGAATTTCACCAGGCCAGTTGCCATGTAAATGCTCAACTGGAGCTGTCCACTCCAAGGTGTTTGATTTCCATGGATTTTGTGGTGAACGCTTGCCTTTGTATATGCTTAAGAAAAAGTTTGCTAAGAAAATTAATTGTGCAGCACCACCTAAAATAGCAGCAATGGTAATAAATTCATTCATGTCAATAAACACGTTGAATTGATCGTAAGCTGTATTTGCGTAGTAACGACGAGGCACACCTGCTAATCCCATAAAGTGCATTGGGAAAAATACGCAATAAGCAGAAATAATGGTTAACCAGAAGTGAATATGTCCTGCAGTTTCATTCATCATTCTTCCAAACAATTTTGGATACCAATGGTAAATTCCACTCATCATACCAAAAATTGCAGCACTACCCATTACCAAGTGGAAGTGAGCTACCACAAAATAGGTATCATGTAAGTTAATATCTAAGGCAGCGTTTCCTAAGTAAATACCTGTTAAACCACCAGAAATAAAGAAAGAAACTAAACCAATAGCAAACATCATTGCTGGTGTTAAATGTAAGTTTCCTTTCCACAAAGTGGCTAAGTAGTTAAATGTTTTTACAGCAGATGGTACCGCAATAATCAAGGTTCCTAACATAAATACAGAACCTAAAAACGGATTCATACCTGTAATAAACATGTGATGTCCCCATACAATAAATGAAAGAATACCAATTGCCAAGATTGAACCAATCATAGCGCGGTATCCAAAGATAGGCTTACGAGCGTTGGTAGCAATTACCTCAGAGGTAATACCCAATGCTGGTAATAAAATGATGTATACCTCTGGGTGACCCAAGAACCAGAATAAATGTTGGAATAGGATAGGAGAACCACCTGTTCTTTCAATTCCACCTGCAAACTCAGCAACAATTTCTGATAAATAAAATGAGGTTCCAAAGCTTCTATCAAATATTAATAACAATGAACCACCTAATAACACAGGGAATGATAACAAACCTAAGATAGCTGTTACCAAAAACGCCCAAATGGTTAAAGGTAAACGAGTCATCTTCATTCCTTTGGTACGCATGTTTAAAATAGTAGCAATGTAATTGATACCACCTAATAACGACGATGCAATAAAGAGCACCATAGCAGCTAACCATAAGGTCATACCCGTTCCTGAACCCGGAATTGCTTTAGGCAATGCAGATAATGGAGGATAAACTGTCCAACCTGCAGAAGCCGGACCACCATCAACAAATAAAGATGATATCAAAACACAAGAAGATGCAAAGAAAAACCAATAAGATAGCATGTTCATAAAAGGAGATGCCATGTCTCTTGCTCCAACTTGTAATGGAATTAAAAGGTTAGAAAAGGTTCCACTTAAACCTGCTGTTAGTACATAAAATACCATGATAGTTCCGTGGATGGTAATTAATGCCAAATAAAAATTAGGATCTAATTTTCCATCTTTTCCCCAATGGCCAATGATTCCTTCCAAGAATGGAAATTTCATGTCGGGATAAGCTAATTGTAGACGAAAGATTAGAGACATTAGCATACCAATGGTACCCATGATAATACCTGTGATCAGGAATTGTCGGGCAATCATTTTATGGTCCATACTAAAGACATACTTCGTTAAGAAGTTATCTTCATGATGCTCATGCTCTTCGTGATTGTGGTGCAAAGTGTGATCGCTCATATACGTTTATAGTTTTTATTATCTTTTTTTGATTAATTTAATTTAAGGCAACAGCTTTTGCAGCAGCTTTGTTCGCTACTAATGCACTCTGAGAACTTAACCATTTTTGATATTCTTCTTTGGTGTGAATTACCACTTTCATCTTCATACGGTAATGTGCACTGCCACAGATTTTATTACATAGCATTACATAATCAAATTCTGGTTTGCCCATTTTGGTACGCATGTCTTCAGTAGTAACCGTTGGCGTGAAAGAGAATTTTGTAGGTAAGCCTGGTACCACATTCATTTGTAACCTAAAGTGTGGCATTAACGCACTATGAATAACATCTTTTGCTCTAAAGCTTAAATCTACAGGTTGGTTAACCTCTAAATGTAATTCGCTTGTCACAACATCATCATATGAATTTACATCATTTGTATCAACACCTAGCTGATTCATAACGCCAACTTCTCTAAAGTTGTGTGCACCTAATTTATTGTCAACACCGGCATAACGAGCATTCCATCCAAATTGATAAGCAAAGATTTCTACTTTACGTGCTTTTTCATCTTTGTTGTACATCATGGTATTCCAGGTTATCAAACCTCTAATAACTAAAACAGTTAGCACTACTGCTGGAATAACTGTCCACAACAATTCTATTTTATGGTTGTCTGGATAGTACAATGCTTTTCTTTTTCCGTCGGCTTTGTATTTAAATCCATACCAGAATAATAATACTTGAGTAATAATAAATACTACACCAGTTAAGATTAGGGTTATCATAAACATGCTATCATATTCTTCTCCGTGTGCAGATGCAGAACCAGAGCTAAATACAGTATGCTTACTATGTGCCCAAAATTCCCAAGTGGTTGCACCTAATCCAACTACCAAGAATACCATCAACAAAATAGAGTTGGTTGCATTCCAATTAATAATTGGCCTTCCTTGAATCTGCCCAATTCTGCCAAGAATATTGAAAACTACTGCTATGATAAGCACCAACAAAATAGCTATGATGAACAACATCCAGTTTACACTGCTTGTCCAATCTTGCTTTGCTGCTGTTGTTTTTGACGCCACATCTACAATTTTAGCAACAGTAGGTGCTTCGCTTTCTGCTTTAATGTAAGCAATAATTGATTTAATTTGAACATCAGATAAACCTTCAAATGGGGTCATTAATGCCTCATTATTTTCTTTGTAAACCTGAACCGCAATTGGATCTCCACTTTTTACAAGTGCTTGTGAATTTTTAATCCATTTAAGTAACCAAGCTTCTTCTCTACGTTTATGAACGTCTTTCAGAGCTGGTCCAACAACTTTGTCGTTAATGGCGTGACATGCGGTACAATTTGCGTTATACAAGGTTTTGCCTTCTTCTACACTTTGGGCATTTAAGGTGCCAGTGAACGAAAACAAAACTGTAATAACAAAGGTAATTTTAGATAACAGATTGAGAATCTTCATTTTTGTTAGCTTATTTAGGATTTCAGTTTGGTTAATATGCGGCGCAATATAGTTAAAGTAATATTTTTGTAAAGAAGGAAGTTAATAAAAATCATACTTTTTATACCTAACAACCGTTAGGTTGCAAAGTTTTGAGAAAATCAATTTATGATAAATGTCTTGGTTTAGACAATTACTTTTTGATTTCCTTTTTCATGGGTGTTTTGTAGATAATAGCAGAGTCGAGCGGTTTATTTTTTTCAGTATTTCCGCCATGTGCAGACAATGTGCTAGGGTTAGCATGCTTAGGCATTAAGATGCCTTTATACTTAATTGAATCTGCCTTTGTAAGAGGTCTTTTGGCCATGATACTGTCAAGCGATTTTTGAGCTTCACTTACCATACTTTTTGTTCCAAGAATGTTATCAACAGGTATTAAACTAGGCACAATTCTAGCTCCAAAATCTGAGCCTTCCTTTAGTTTAGGGGCCACAATCAAAAACTGATTATTTTTTGAAAATGCAATGTCTTTGATGGCAATATTGGGGAAGCTCTGTTTGCTTACCATCTTACCTGTTTGAACTTCCCAAACCTTTATTGCGCCATCATTAGCTCCCGTTACACAATATTTGCTATCGTCTGTAAAGGCGATTGCCGTTACTTTCCAACTATCCACTTGAAGTACATGCAAAGGCTTCCATGTTTTTAAATCCCAAATTCTAGCTGTTTTGTCGTTTGAGCCGCTTAGTAAATATTGGTTGTTTGGACTAATGGCTATTACATTCACAATGTCTGTGTGGCCATCTAATGTTCTCACTTGTTTTCCTGTTGCAAGCGCTATCAATTTGATTTGTCTATCACTGTGCGCCACGAAAATATTTGCAGCGGTATTTGCAATGCACAAATCATTGATGGAGTTTCCAGTTAGGTATGATTTAATAAGTTTTTTGTTAACCAAATCCCATAACATCAATTTGCCTTCTTTATCTCCACTAAATAAATATTTCCCTGTTCTATCAAATGCTAGGGTATGAACTGCCGTTAAATGCCTGTTTTCTATGTTCTCTGCAATGGGTATCAAGCGGTACAAGGAATCGTAAACCCTAATGGTATTATCACTGCTTCCGCTTGCAAACATATTGCCTGAGAAGCTATAAGCCAAAGCGTTTATAGGGGCCGAATGTCCAGTTAATTTCTGAACCAATTTGTACGGACTATCTGTCTGGTAAATTAATACTTCATTGTTCCAGCCTGCTGCTGCCATTCTTTTATATTTGAGTGGACTCACAGCTACCGAGTTTAAATCATTGTTACTTCCACCTAATACTAATTGTGGTGGATTTATAGCTTCTTGAGCAAATGAAACTAAATAAATAAATGAAAATAGGATACTTAGGAAAATTTTTGCCATGGCTCAAAAGTAAGTAAATATGGTGCTTTTTGCGAAAAATCTTGAAATTACCTCTCAATTACATGAAAAATTTCAACATTACGATGATAAATCCATAGAGAAAGGTCGACAATATTATTCCTCTAGAAGTTAGAAGTTTATCAAAATGGATAAATAGATAGAATATCCCTAAATTAATCACACAACAAAGACTAAGAAGAGGAGAAAGCAGTTTTTCCTTAACAGAAATATCTAAAAAATGGCCTAAATCGGATGTCCTAAAATTGAAATAATAAAATATCATGATGCCAATGCTAGGACCAATTAGCCCTATCAGAAAACCTATAATTGCGCTGTCCTTTATATTAATCTTCATATGCTATACTCCACTGGTTTATAAATCCTATTGAATTGTGAGCCGTTAAATCGTACTGTACTGGTACAATAGAGGCATATCCATTTGCCAATGCCCATTCATCTGTATCATCTCCTTTATCATAATTCACAAACTTGCCTGTAAGCCAGTAATATTTTTTGCCATTGGGGTCTTGTCTTTCATCAAAATCTTCTTCCCATTTCGCATGCGCTTGCCTGCAAACCTTTACGCCCTTAAACGCAGATTCTTCCAACTTAGGTATATTTACATTTAATAAATTACCAACTGGTAATCCGTGCTGAAGAATATTGCTGGCAACAGACCTCGCTATTTTGGATGCTAAGGTGAAATCTGCATCATGCGAAAAATCACATAGGCTAAATCCTGCAGATGGAATCCCTTCTATTGCTCCTTCCATGGCCGCACTCATGGTGCCACTGTATAGGATATTGATACTGCTGTTTGATCCATGGTTGATTCCAGACAAGAGTAAATCTGGCTTTCTATGCATTACCTTGTCTACCGCTAACTTTACACAATCTGCTGGTGTGCCACTACATTGGTAAGATTGGATGTTGCCATATAACTTAGTTTTTTCTAAGCGCAAAGGTTTTGAAATAGTTACAGCATGGCCCATGGCACTTTGTGGACTATCTGGCGCAACTACTACCACCTCGCCCAAATGTTTTACTGCTTCAACCAATGACCTGATTCCAGGGGCTGTTATGCCATCATCATTGGTAATTAATATGAGTGGTTTGTCTTTCATTCTTGTCTGCGAAGAAAGATTTATTTCCTCAATTAAAAAAAAGTAAAAATGAATTAAAACGGTGCTGGGTTGAAGTAATCATGCGATTCATCTTCCTCATTCAACTTAGAGCTAATGGTGATGAACCCAGGATTATCAACCATAATATCATTGTTGTTTGAGCTATACGAATCTTCCATTAAATCGGTAAATTTAGTAAAGTCGTTGATAAACCTTAATCGGATATTTTCAATCGCTCCATGCCTATTTTTAGCAATCATGATTTCTGCTTGTCCAGTTGTAGGTTCACCATCTTCCCACTCGTTTAACTGATAGTATTCTGGGCGGTAAATGAACATTACCATATCTGCATCCTGCTCAATAGAACCCGATTCACGTAAATCTGATAGCATTGGCCTGTTACTCGATGAGGTTCTTCTTTCGGTCATACGACTCAACTGAGATAGCGCAATTACCGGCACATCTAGTTCTTTTGCCAAGGCTTTGAGCGACCTTGAGATATAACTTACCTCTTGCTCACGATTTCCATTTTTTACGTTGGCATCATCGCCTCGCATTAGCTGCAAATAATCAATAAGCACCATTTGAATATTGCTTTGCTGCTTAAGCCTGCGGCATTTTGCTCTTAACTCAAATACAGATAGGGCAGGAGTATCATCTATAAAAATAGGAGCTTCACTTAACCTCGCAATCTTTGAATTAAGTTGGGCCCACTCGTAATCTTTTAACTCTCCCGTTCTTAGTTTATGTCCCTGAATTTCGGCTTCTGAACTAATCATCCTACTTACCATTTGCTTGTTTCCCATCTCTAAAGAGAATATGGCAATACCTCTTGGCGATTCACCTTCTCCCAAACTTTCTAAGGAAGCATTCCTTGCAACACTCAATGCAAAGGCTGTTTTACCCATACCCGGACGAGCAGCAACGATAATTAAATCTGATTTTTGGAAACCAGAAGTTATCCTATCCAATTTGGTAAATCCAGATGGAACACCCGTAAATTTTCCTGTTTTGTGTTTGAGTTCTTCTATATCTCTCAAGGTGTCTTTTATCACCTTGTTCATTGATTGCATCGATTTCTTGATATTACCTTGCGATAGTTCAAAGAGTTTTCTCTCTGCACTATCTAATAAATCAAAAGCATCGTTGCTGTCTTCAAATGCATCTGTTTGTATTTCACCTGAGATTCTAATAAGCTCTCTTTGCAAAAACTTTTCTGAAATAATACGGGCATGGTACTCAATATTGGCCGCCGATGCAACCCTGTTGGTGAGCTGGGTGATGTAAAATGCGCCACCTACCAACTCAAGTTTGCCCTTCTTTTTTAAATCGCTAGTTACTGTTAAAATATCTATGGGTTCTGCATTGGATGCTAAATCTCTGATGGTTTGATAGATGATTCCATGCGCATCTTTGTAGAAACTACCTGGACTTAAAATTTCTCCAATTAAAGTAATGGCATGCTTTTCTATCATAAGCGCACCAAGCACAGCTTCTTCTAAGTCTATGGCCTGAGGCGGTAACTTGCTCCCCTCTGTGATGATGCTGGCCGCATAGTTTGTTTTCTTCCTTCTTAAATTCCCTTTTTCTTCCTGCATTTCCTTATTTCAATTCGTCGAATATACATCCATAAATGAGTTTCTATCTGTTGGATTTTGTTATACACATTGCAGGTTTTTTTGGGGAAAACCTGTGGGTAATCTTTTAGGATGTGCTGTTTTGTGCTGGCTACCAGAGGCCTGCTTATTCACATATTTTTTATTGTGTATGGTCAATGAAGAAAACTTTTAAGTAGCTTTTTACAGACAAACAGAGGGTTTAATTTTTCTCAACAATGAATGCGAATAATTTTATGGTCATAAAACCATTTACTCCATCCAAATTTACGATTGTTTTTTTGAAATGACCTTGTTTAGATGTTTATTCGCCTAATATAAAATTAACGTGCCGGCAGATAGTATACAAGAATACGCAAAGATTATACAGGACTTAAAAGCAAAAAAGTTCTATCCTATCTATTTACTCTATGGGGAGGAAACTTTTTTCATAGACGAGATAGCCGATTATATTGAGGCAAATGTGCTTACAGATGCAGAAAAAGCATTCAATCAAACTATTTTGTATGCCAAGGATATAGAGATATCAGCAGTTCTAGAAAATGCACGTCGCTACCCTATGATGGCCAATCACCAGGTAATTATTGTAAAAGAGGCACAGGGCTACAAGAAGTTAGATGATTTTGAACCTTATTTTGAAAAGCCCGTTCCATCTACTGTTTTGGTGATTTGTGTGAAGGGGAAAAAGGTAGATGGTAGAAGCAAATTATATAAACTTAGCAAAAAGTTTGTAAGCTATGAATCTAAAAGATTGTATGAAGATAGTGAATTGCCTAGGTGGATTAAGCAGTTTTTAGGGGAGCGTGGACTCCAAATTAGCGATAGCAATTGCATGTTAATTGCCGATCATGTTGGCAGTGATTTAAGCAAAGTGGCCAATGAACTTCAAAAGCTCATCATTAATAAAGGTGAACTTTCTGAGGTGAATGAGCAAATGATAGAAAAGTACATTGGGGTGAGTAAAGATTTCAATGTGTTTGAACTTCTATCGGCCATTGCTCATAGAAATACCAAAAGAACTTTTTACATAAACCACCACATGAGTTCTGCCAAAGACTTTTCCATTATTCCTTTGTTATCTCAATTCAATAGTTTTTTTATGAAGGGTGTTGTGCTTAAGCAAACTCAAGTTAAAGACCAGAAGGGAATGATGGCGCAAGGGATTGGGTTCAGACAGATAAAAGATTTTGAAAAGCTTCTTTCTAATTTTAATTTACTTGAATTAGAAAGGTCTATGGCCTTGGTTGCGGAGTATGATCTTAAAAGTAAGGGAGTGAACCAAACCATGGTGGGCGACCAAGAATTGATGAAAGAATTGCTGTTTAAAATTTTTTACAGACCAGGATTGAATTGATTTCTTTTTTTTTTAATCCTTTTTTATACTTTTGAAAAAAACAATACAAACACTAAACGTAAAATATATGAAAAAAATCTACTTAATGGCATTAAGCCTAATTACTGGATTTGCGCAGGCGCAGACTCCGGTTTTAAATGGCCCAAATGTTTCTTCAGAGGCTAAAAGAAACCTAGATCAAACTCAGGCTTCACCTGTAAGAACCTCTCCTGGAACTGGAATTACCAGCAAAACACTTGGTAAAAAATCATTCGCAACCAGAATTGGTACTACACAAAACGACCAACAATCTAACGCTTCTATCTATAGAAGAATTCAATTATTGCCTTCAGGTAAAGTTTCTGCTACTTGGACAACAAGTGCCGATGCAGCTCCTTATTCTACTCGTGGTTCTGGGTATAACCATTTTAATGGTTCTTCTTGGGGTCCAGCAACTAGCTTAAGAATTGAATCTGAAAGATGTGGATTTCCTAATTATGTATTTAATCCTACCACTAACGAAGAAATTATTACTTCGCATAGAGTAAACAGTAATGGTAACGCAGGTGGTTTAGTAATGAGTCGCAAAACTGGCGTTGGCGCTGGTACTTGGACTGCTTCAACTATTCTTGATACCGTAGCTACAACTCCAGGTTTATTATGGGCACAAACAGCCGTTTCTGGTGATTATATGGTTGTTTTTGGTTCTTATACCGATAGCTCAGGTTCTCAACCAAATAGAGTGGTAAAAAATGGCGTGCGTACGCCTCAGGTATATTCTCGTTACCAATTTAGTACAGACACTTGGTTAGTGAAGAATGAGTGTTTGCCTGGTTATGATAATACTAGGTATTATGCTGGTGGTGGAGATAACTACTCTATTGATGCAAATGGTACTAATGTTGCCATTTTAATTGGTGGATTAACTGATGATTTAGCTTTATTTAAATCTACAGATGCAGGTGCAACTTGGTCTAAAACCATTATCGATTCTTTCCCTGTTCCTGCATACAATTACAAAACTTTATTTGATACTGCATATTCAAATGATGGTGCAGTTCATGTAACGCTTGATAATAGCGGTGTTGCACATTGCTTCTGGGCTCGTGCACGCGTTTTGGATGTAAATATTGATGATAATAGTGTATCTTATTTCCCTGGTCAAAATGCAATTTTGTATTGGTCAGATAATACGCATTTAGATTCAGCTCGTGTTATCGCTGGTATGCCAGATGAAAATGCAAATAATGCTTTAGATTTAGCTGATAGCTGGAACGATGCAAGTGCAAAATATGGTAACCATTCAATTGCTACAATGCCTTATGCTGCTATTTCTGATAATGGCACTATTTTCCTTACATTTAGTGCTTTAACGGAAGATGATATTAGCACAGATAGCAAAAATTTCCGTGATATTTATGTTATCACTTCTAAAGATGGTGGTGCAACTTGGGGTGCAATTAAGAACTTAACTTCTTGGATTGGCTTAAATGTTGAGCAAGTTTTTGGTTCAGTTTCTAAGAAAATGGATGGTCGTTTACACCTAACTTTCTTACAAAAATCTACTATTGGAAGATATGACGCTACTGATAATCCAGGTGCAGCAGGTACTCATGATATCATGTACATGGTGGTTGATACTGCTGATATTTTTGGAACATTAATTGGTATTGGCGATGTTAAAGCCAACAACGAATTGTTTACGGTTGGACAAAATTTCCCTAACCCTAGCAATGGTGTTACTGCGATTCCAGTAAACTTCAAGAATTCTACTGACGTTAAATTAACTGTAGTTGATTTATTAGGTAAAGTAGTTTTTAACCAAACTTTTGAAAACATTCCAGCTGGAAGCAGCCAAATTGATTTAAACATGGGTAATTTAACTTCTGGTGTTTATGTATATTCTATCGAAGCTGAAGGATTTAAAACTTCACGCAAAATGATTGTAGAATAAATATCAATAAGCTATTAATTCTCGAAAGGCAATCCATTATTGGGTTGCCTTTCGTATTTTTGGACCCATGGTAAAATTGAAACCAAATATTATTAAGATTCAAACCACTGTATTGGTTCTAGGTTTCTTTTTAATGATTATAAAATATTTTGCCTATGTGCTTACGCAAAGTAATGCCATTTTAAGTGATGCTTTAGAATCTATCATCAATGTAGCTGCGGGTGCTTTTGCCTTGTTTAGCATATATGTTTCGCAAAGACCAAAAGACAATAACCATCCTTATGGTCATGGTAAAATAGAGTTTATTTCCTCTGGTTTTGAAGGGGGCCTAATTGCCATAGCTGGGTGCTATATTTTATATGAAGCATCCATTGCCTTTTTTAACCCACCAGAGGTCAAAAAATTGGACTTGGGTATCTACTTGGTTGGGTTTTCTGGATTGGTTAATTTTTTGATGGGAAGCTACCTGGTTAAACATGGCAAAGATCAGCGGTCGGATG
This sequence comes from Bacteroidia bacterium, assembly GCA_044370475.1. Lineage (GTDB taxonomy): Bacteria > Bacteroidota > Bacteroidia > UKL13-3 > UKL13-3 > B1. Next base: position 5,174 of record JBILVK010000045.1, on the reverse strand, counting down.
CTATGGTGGCCGATGGCAAGCACTTGCTTTCTGATACCTATACAAGCATTGGTTTGGTTGTTGGATTGATATTGGTGCATTTTACAGGACTTATTTGGTTAGATACCGTTATAGCGATTATCATGGGTGTAGTTATTCTTGTTACAGGATATAAACTCATGAGGAAGGCTTTGAGCGGCTTAATGGATGAAACAGATATTGAAATCTTAGAAGAATTGTTACCTGTGCTTAGTCAAAATAGAAAGCCCGAATGGATAGACATTCACAACCTCAGAGTGGTGAAATATGGCAGTAATTTTCACGTCGATGCACACGTAACTTTGCCTTGGTATTGGAGTTTAGAAAAGGCACATGACGAACTTACAGCTATAGATTTTTTAACAACCGAAAAGTTTCACGAAAATATTGAGATGTTCATTCACGCAGATCCTTGTATTCCTAGTTCATGCCAGATTTGTGAGTTGGCAAATTGCCACGAAAGAAAATTTGCCTTCAAGGAAAAAATTGAGTGGAATACAGAGAACATGCTTAAAAATGAAAAGCACTTTTATTCTGAAAAATAATAGGTTCAGACATTAAAAACCTTGCCTGGATTTAATATCTGATTTGGGTCGAATGCCGTCTTAATCCCCTTCATCAAATCTAAATTTGTTTGAGGCATCACAATTTTCATGAACTTTTGCTGAACCAATCCAATGCCATGCTCGCCACTAATGGTTCCTCCAAGCTTCTTACATAGCTCAAATATTTCAACAATGGCGGGTTCCAATTCGTGGTGCCAAAATTGGTCTGTTAATTGGTCTTTTAAAATATTCACATGCAAGTTTCCATCGCCTGCATGTCCGTAACAAACCGTTCTAAATCCATAACGATTGCTAATTTCTTTTACTCCTTTAAATAACAAAGGTAATTCTGCTCTAGGCACAACCGTATCTTCTTCTTTGTAAGTGTTGTTGTGCTTTGTGGCTTCGCCTATGCTTCTCCTCAACTTCCAGAAATACTCTTTTTGATTGGCTGTTTCTGCAAATAAAACATCTGCAGCGCCATGGGTATAAAGGACTTCACTTATTATTTCGCATTCTTTCATCATAACATCCATATCATTGCCATCCACCTCTATTAACAGGTATGCTTCAATATGGTCTTGTATATCAAATGCAATATTGAGCATGTTGGCTGCAAGCCTAAATCCATCTGGCTCTACAAACTCGCAGGCAGAAGGATTTGCCCCTGCCAGAAATATGCCATTAACGGCCTCACAGGCGTTTTCTGGAGAACCAAAGGGTGCAAGTAATAACAAAGTATGTTTTGGTGCAGGAATGAGCTTTAATACAATTTTAGTAACAACCCCCAAAGTGCCTTCACTGCCAATGATTAAATGGGTTAAGTTGTAACCTGTTGAGTATTTTAAGGTGTTGGCACCTGTTGTAATAACATCTCCATTAGCCAATACAAGTTCCAAATTAAGGACATAATCTCTGGTGGTGCCATATTTCACGGCCCTTGGTCCGCCACTGCTTAAAGCAATATTTCCTCCCAAAAAACAACTGCCTTTACTCGCAGGATCTGGTGGATAGAATAATCCTTTTTCTAAAACGGCTTGTTGCAATGCTTCGTTTATTACTCCTGGTTCAACTGTTACTTGAAAGTTTCTTTCATCTATGGACAGGATTTTATTGAATTTTTCCATGCTTAGAACAACTCCACCTTTAATGGGTAAAGCCCCGCCACTTAAGCCTGTTCCAGCTCCTCTAACCGTTACTGGAATGCGCTGTTCATTGCAATAGGCCATGATGCCAGATACTTCTTGGGTATTGCTTGGCTTTAAAACTATTTCGGGTAGAAAAAATAAATCTTCGGTATGGTCTTTGGCATAATTCACACGCAATTCTTCTTCAATAAGAACATTTGTCTCTCCTAAAATATCAATAAATATAGCCTGGTCGTTGCTGTCAATCCTTTTGTAATCCATCTTTCAAATATCTCTTTTTGCTATCAATTTATGCAATTGTACCCGCACAAATATGTATCCATGTGCGATTATTTCTTTTTTTACTTAGGTTTGAACAAATTTATGAAAATGAAAAGTGCTAAGCTTATTTTATTACTTTGTTTATTTGGCTCCAAAATCCTTTTGGCTCAGAAAGAAATTACTTTAGAAGACATTTGGACAAAAGGAACCTTCTCTGCAAGAGGAGTTGCTGGCTTTAACTCTATGAATGATGGTCGCTACTATTGTAGTTTAGACGAACGTCAAAATTTACTTCGTTACGAATTTTCAAGTGGAAAATTAGTAGATACCCTCGTTGCTATTGCTGATATTAAGAAAGCAAATGGAGGGGAAGCAATTGATATGGGTTCTTATTCTTGGAGTGCCGATGAATCTCGCTTAATTATTGCTACACAAACCCAATCTATTTACAGACACAGCAGTATGAGCGTTTTTTATACCTATGAATTGGCAAATAAAAAACTCTCTAATCCGGTTAAAGAGAAGGTGAGATACGCTAGCTTATCTCCAGATAATTCTAAAATGGCTTATGTGAAAAACAACGACCTATATTACTATGATTTTAAATCAAGTAATGAAGTCCGTATAACTAAAGATGGCAAAGAAAATGAAATTATAAATGGTGCTACCGATTGGGTATATGAAGAGGAATTTGCCATTTGGCAAGGCTTTTCATGGAGTCCGGGTAGCGATAAAATTGCCTTTTATCGTTTCGATGAATCGCGCGTTCCTCAATTTGAAATGACAGAATATGGAAGCCTATATCCAAAGCAAAATAAGTTTAAATATCCTAAAGCAGGTGAGGCAAATTCATTGGTGAATATTTTTGTATATGATACCAAATCTGAGTTGATTGTAGACGTTCAAACAGGTACCGAAACGGATATTTATTTGCCAAGAATGCAATGGACGCAAGACAACAATGTATTGTGTTTTCAAAGGCTGAACCGATTGCAAAATAAATTAGAGGTTTTATTGGCCGATGCCAAAACGGGCAATGCAAAGCTTATTTATACTGAAACAAACCCTTATTATATTGATATTACTGATAATTTGACTTTTTTAAAGGATGGTAAAACCTTTTTGTTTACCAGCGAAAAATCTGGTTTTAACCACATTTATTTATTCAACCTAAATGGAAAATTAGTGAAACAAATTACCTCAGGTAATTTTGAAATTGACAATATTTATGGCGTGGATGAAAAGAATAAGAAGATTTTTTTCTCATCTTCGGAAGTGAATGCGGCCGAAAGATACATTTATGTAGTAGGTTTAAATGGTAAAGGAAAAACCATGCTAAGCAAGGGTAAAGGTTGGCATGCTGCCAGCTTTAATAGCGATTTTTCATACTTCATGAATGTGTTTAGTAATATGAATACGCCTCCTGTTTATAGCTTACTTAATTCAAATGGTACTTTGGTTCGGACCTTGGAAGAAAACAAAGCCTTAAAATCGAAACTGCAAGATTATAACTTGACACAAGTGAGCTTTTCTACCATAAAAAATGAGTTAGGTGATGACATGAATATGTACACCATTTTACCCCCAAATTTTGATAGCACTGCCAAACATCCATTGTTAATGTATGTATATGGCGGACCAGGTTCTCAAACTGTGATGAATCGTTGGACGGGTAGTAATTATTTCTGGTTTCAATTGTTGGCTCAAAAAGGATATATCGTGGTATCCATTGATGGACGTGGTACTGGTTTTAAAGGGGAGAAGTTTAAAAAATGTACCTACTTAAATTTGGGTAAATTTGAAATTGCCGACCAGATTTTTGCTGCTAGAAATTTAGGAAGTTTGCCTTATGTAGACGCAAATAGAATGGGTATTTGGGGTTGGAGCTTTGGCGGATATATGGCTGGATTAGGTATCAGTAAGGGGAATGATGTATTTAAATCTGCTATATCAGTTGCTCCAGTAACCAATTGGCGTTATTACGACAATATTTATACCGAGCGTTTTATGCGTACGCCACAAGAAAATGGTACAAACTACGATGACAATTCACCTATGAATCATGTGGAGAAAATCAAGGGAAATTACCTCATTATCCATGGCACTGCCGATGATAATGTGCATTTTCAAAATGCGGTTGAAATGGTAGATATGATGATTAAAAAGGGTGTGAAGTTTGACTCAGAATTTTATCCAAATAAAAATCACGGTATTGGGGGAAGCAAAACGCGTCTACACTTGTATGAACGTATGACCCGGTTTTTGGTAGAAAAGCTATAATTTATTTTGAACCAAAAACTTTTCTTAAAATGTCATCTACCCTGTGTAAAGGGTTGTTTCTGATATTTCTTTCTTCCTCCGAAACTTTATAGAACAAGCCATCCAAAGCTTTTTTGGTTACATGGTCGCTTAAGCTATTTGTTTTAATTTCTGGCCAAAGGATGCCTCCCAAAGAAGCGTCGTTGTATGCTTTAAGCAGTTTCGCATATGACTCTTCTGCCGAGGTGTTAAAAATGAGTGGCTTTGACAAAGAGTTCTCAATTTTCGGCTTGAATGCAGTAGTTAGAGGGTTAAAAGTTTTACCAGAAAGATAAACGGTGGCAGCAGTATCGCCACCATTTAGAATTTGAAAGCCATCTGCAATGGTGATGTCTGTGATGGCCTTGGTAAAAATTACTTTGGCTTCAGGTGCGGCATCTTCTGCAGCTCTGTTGATGGAGGTAATGGCATTGTCTACCAATATCTGTCCGCCCGGAATGGAGGTTAATACACCCAAAACAGGTTGTGCCTCCTCCGGCAGCAATATTTTTACCACTTCATCTTTTAGGTAACCATCAAGTTTAGACAAGGTAGTAACTGAGGTGTCGCTGCCAACATTCAAGGCAGTTTTTAATCCTGTTATTACTTCCTCATTGCTTAAACCAACAGATTCTAAAATATCATTTACTTCTTGGCAAGAGCTAAAGGTAAATAGTACTGTACTTAAAATGATGATGCTGAAGAATTTTCTCATGGTATTTGAATTTTTGACGAAAATAAATGATTTTATCTATTTCTTAATCATCTCAATATTTAAGCCAGATTTGAAAAAGTGAGAACTTCATTTATATTGCACTTTCAACAATATACGAAAATGAGTCAAACAGCTACAAAATCTGACCATCCTAAAGGTCTCTACTTTTTGTTCTTCACAGAAATGTGG